>JBDSDZ010000195.1:0-5093 GCA_039920345.1 Croceibacterium sp. | reverse complement strand
GCAGCTTCAACATGAACGCGATCGTGCTGGCGCAGAAGGGCCACGGGCTCGGCATCGTCAACGGGTTCTTCTTCAACCTGCTGCTGTTCCCGATGTGGGTGATGTTCCTGATCTCCAGCCTGGCCGAAACCGCGCGCGCGCCGTTCGACCTGACCGAGGCGGAGAGCGAGCTCGTCGCCGGCTACCAGACCGAATATTCTTCGATGAGCTTCGCGCTGTTCTGGCTTGGCGAATACGCCAACGTGCTGTTGATGTGCGCGCTCAACGCGATCCTGTTCTTCGGCGGCTGGCTGCCCCCGCTGGAGATCGGCTTCCTGTACTGGATCCCGGGCTGGATCTGGCTGTTCGCCAAGATCTTCTTCTTCTTTTTCGTCTTCTCGTGGGTCAAGGCCACCGTCCCGCGCTATCGCTATGACCAGCTGATGCGGCTCGGCTGGAAGGTGTTCCTGCCGCTCAGCCTGGCGTTCGTGGTGCTGGTGAGCGGGTGGCTGATGCTGACGAGGTATAACGATGTGCGCAACGACGCCTGGATCGGCGCGCTGGCTGAATCTCAACCGGAACTGGCGGCGATCACGTGGCAGTGCGACGCTGGCGAAACCTCGTTTGTCGTCAGGAAAGACATCGCCAAGTTCCCGGCAAGAGAATCTGACCGGTGGCAGGTGTCTGTCAACGGCAACGAGCCTGCGCTGGCTCGCGAGGAGGTTACCGGCGGCTGGTCGAGAAACCTTCGCTGGTCACAAACGGGGCAGGAAAATGTCGCCCAGCTTTCCTCCAGCGATGTCGGAGTCGACAGGTTCGGCATTGCGGAGGTCGAACTGGTTAGTCTCAATTATCAAGGACATGAGGTGACTGGCTCAGGTTGCCGCGTGACAAACCTCGTGCGGAAAGCTTGAAAGCATGACAGTCGCCCACCTCATCAAGTCGTTCACCTTGTGGGAGTTCGTGAAGGCGCATGCCCTCACGCTGAAGTACTTCTTCAAGCCCAAGGCCACCATTAACTACCCGTACGAGAAGAACCCGCTGAGCCCGCGCTTCCGCGGCGAGCATGCGCTGCGCCGGTATCCCAATGGCGAAGAACGCTGCATCGCCTGCAAGTTGTGCGAGGCGGTGTGCCCGGCGCTGGCGATCACCATCGAGAGCGAACCGCGCGAGGACGGCAGCCGCCGGACCACGCGCTACGATATCGACATGACCAAGTGCATCTATTGCGGGCTGTGCCAGGAAGCGTGCCCGGTCGATGCGATCGTCGAGGGGCCAAACTTCGAATACGCGACCGAATCGCGCGAGGAGCTGCTTTACGACAAGGCGAAACTGCTGGCCAACGGGGACAAGTGGGAGCGGGCGCTGGCCGCAAACCTTGAAGCCGATGCGCCCTATCGCTAGGCGGCCCGCGACCTCATGCTGCAACTCCTCGCCTTCTACCTGTTCGCCGCGCTGGTGATCGCCAGTGGTGCGTTCACCATCCTGTCGCGCAATCCGGTGCATTCGGTGCTGTGGCTTATCATGGCGTTTTTCAACGGCGCCGGGCTGATGGTGCTGGTGGGGGCCGAATTCATCGCGATGCTGTTGATCATCGTCTACGTCGGCGCGGTCGCGGTGCTGTTTCTGTTTGTGGTGATGATGCTCGACATCGATTTTGCCGAACTGCGGGCCGGGTTCATCAAGAATTTTCCGCTCGGCATCCTGATCGCGGTGGTGCTGCTGTCGGAACTGGTGCTGGGCGTTGGCGCCTATCGCGCCGGCGCGCTGCATCTTGGCACGCCCGACGGGACCAGCGCCGCGCTGTTGGGCGAAAGCAACATCAAGTCCATCGGCGCGCTGCTGTATGGCAAGTACCTGTTCCTGTTTGAAAGCGCGGGCATCATCCTGCTCGTCGCCATGATCGGCGCGATCGTGCTGACCCACCGCGAACGCCGCGCTTATCGCGGGCAGCAGGACATCGGCAAGCAGGTCCGCCGCCGGCCGCAGGATGCCACCGTCAATACGCAGCCCGAAGTCGGGCAGGGCGTCACGCTGTGATCCTCGCCATCCATCAGGCGCCGCGCGTCAGCCACTCAACTCCGCTCGTCCTGAACCAGTCGAAGGACGGTTGCACGGCGCCCGAACTCGGGATGCTTCGACAAGCTCAGCATGAGCGGATTCGGGGTGAAGGATGCGGGTCGGGGATCGTGGCATGATCGGCATCGAACACTATGTCGTGGTCAGCTCGATCCTGTTCGTGCTCGGCGTGCTGGGGATTTTTCTCAACCGCAAGAACGTGATCGTCATCCTGATGGCAATCGAGCTGATCCTCCTCGCGGTGAACCTCAACCTCGTCGCCTTCAGCGCCTTTTTGCATGACCTGACCGGACAGATTTTCGCCATGTTCGTGCTCACCGTGGCAGCGGGCGAGGCGGCTATCGGGCTCGCCATCCTGGTGATCTACTTCCGCAGCCGCGGCACCATCGCGGTCGACAGCGTCGACCGGCTGAAGGGATAGCGCGTGCCCTGGATTCTGATCATTGTCTTCGGCCCCTTGCTGGCGGCGATCATTGCCGGGCTGGGTAACCGCGCGCTGGGCAATACGGCCACCAAGCTGATCACGACCGGCGCGTTGTTCCTGTCGTGCGGCCTCTCGTGGCCGATCTTCCTGACCTACCTTGGCGGCAATGTTCCGGCCACCGTCACCCCGGTGCTGCACTGGGTCCAGTCGGGCAGCCTGACGTTCGACTGGGCGCTGCGCGTCGATGCGCTGACCGCCGTGATGCTGGTGGTGATCACCACCGTCTCCGCGCTCGTGCACCTCTACAGTTGGGGCTACATGGCGGACGACGATGGCCAGCCGCGCTTCTTCGCCTACCTCAGTCTGTTCACCTTCGCGATGCTGATGCTGGTGACGGCCGACAACCTGGTGCAGATGTTCTTCGGCTGGGAAGGCGTCGGCCTCGCCAGCTACCTGCTGATCGGGTTCTGGTTCAGGAAGCCGAGCGCCAATGCCGCGGCGATCAAGGCTTTCGTAGTCAACCGCGTGGGCGACCTTGGCTTCATGCTGGGTATTTTCGGCACCTACCTGGTGTTCCAGACGGTCTCGATCCCCGACATCCTGGCCGCTGCGCCGGCGATGAAGGGCGCCAGCACGATCGGCTTCCTGTGGCTGCGCGCCGACACCATGACCGTGCTGTGCCTGCTGCTGTTCATCGGCGCGATGGGCAAATCGGCCCAGCTCGGCCTGCACACCTGGCTGCCCGATGCGATGGAAGGACCGACGCCCGTTTCCGCGCTTATCCACGCCGCCACGATGGTGACCGCGGGCGTGTTCATGGTCTGCCGCCTGTCGCCGATGTTCCAGGCCGCGCCAGCCGCGCTGACGTTCGTCACTTTCATCGGGGCGGCCACCTGCCTGTTCGCCGCCACCGTCGGCACCACCCAGTGGGACATCAAGCGGGTGATCGCCTATTCTACCTGCTCGCAGCTCGGTTACATGTTCTTTGCCGCTGGCGTGGGCGCTTATGGCGCGGCGATGTTCCACCTGTTCACGCACGCCTTCTTCAAGGCGCTGCTGTTCCTCGGCGCGGGCAGCGTGATCCACGCAATGCACCACGAACAGGACATGCGGTTCTACGGCGCGCTGCGCTCGAAAATCCCGTTCACCTTCTGGGCGATGTTGGCGGGCACGCTGGCGATTACCGGGGTCGGCATCCTCGACGTGTTCGGCTTTGCCGGGTTCTATTCGAAGGATTCGATCCTCGAGGCGGCCTTTGCCAGCGGCTCGGAAATGGGCCGTGCGGCGTTCTGGGTCGGCGCGTTCGCCGCGCTGCTGACCAGCTTCTATTCCTGGCGGCTGGTGTTCCTGACCTTCTTCGGCAAGGCGCGCTGGGACCAGAGCGAGCACATCCAGCACGCCGTCCACGGTGAGCACGATCACGCCGACGCCGAGGATTCCGGGCATGACCCTGCGCATGCCGCTCCGCATGCCTCGCACGGCGATGGGACCGCTGACTACCACCCGCACGAAAGCCCGTGGACGATGCTGGTGCCGTTGGCCGTGCTGTCGCTCGGCGCGATTTTTTCGGGCTTCGTGTTCCACGGACAGTTCATCAACCAGCCGCAGTTCTGGAACGGCGCGATCGCGTATAACGAGCACCTGATCCACGCCATGCACGGCGTGCCCCTATGGGTGAAGATGACCGCGTCCGCCGCCATGCTGATCGGCTTTGTGATCGCCTGGTTCGGCTACATCCGCGACACGTCGTTTCCGGCCAAAGTCGCTGACCAGATCGGGCCGGTCTACCGCCTGCTCTACAACAAGTGGTATTTTGACGAGATCTACAACTTCGTGTTCGTGCGTCCGGCATTCTGGCTCGGCCGCCAGTTCTGGCACCGCGGTGACGAAGGCTTGATCGACCGCTTCGGCCCCAACGGCGCGGCCTGGGTGGTGGCGAAGGGCGCGCTCGTCGCCAAACGCGTGCAGTCGGGCTACCTGACCAGCTACGCGCTGATCATGCTGTTGGGCCTGGTCGCGGCGATCAGCTGGGTGCTCGCATAATGGGGGGCGTTCCGATTCTCTCGCTGATGCTGCTGGTGCCGCTGCTCGGCGCGCTGGCGTGCCTGTTCGCGGGAGAGAAAGCCGCGCGCATGATCGCGCTGGCGGCCACCCTGATCGACCTTGCCCTCGGCATCGCGCTGTGGGCCAATTTCGACATTGGCGGGGCGCAGTGGCAGTTCACCGAACGCGCGCCGATTTTCGCCGGATTCAGCTGGGCGCTGGGGATCGACGGTATCGCGCTGATGCTGATCGTGCTCAGCGTGTTCCTGATGCCGATCTGCATCCTCGCCAGCCGCTCGATCGACAAGCGCGTAGGCGAATACATGGCCGCGTTCCTGTTCATGGAAACGCTGATGATCGGCGTGTTCGCGGCGCAGGACCTGTACCTGTTCTACATTTTCTTCGAAGCCGGCCTGATCCCGATGTACCTGATCATCGGCGTGTGGGGCGGGACCAACCGGATTTACGCCAGCTACAAGTTCTTCCTCTACACCCTGCTCGGCTCGGTGCTGATGCTGATCGCGATGCTGTGGATGGTCAACGTGGCCGGCACGACCGACATCCCGAC
>JBDSDZ010000194.1:0-8356 GCA_039920345.1 Croceibacterium sp. | reverse complement strand
ACGAGCGGCCAGGGACCGCTCGTCGCCGGCCTGCAAACGCAAGATGAAATGGGCGCCATGCTCCTGCCGCTTTGGAGCGGCTAGCGGAATTACCGCTCTCGGTATCAGCGGCCCTGAAGCCGCCATTCCGCGTGCCATCCCAAGATCGGACTCATCGGCGACACCGTTGTCACCCTCGGTGCCGGCGGTGAGCTAACGACCCCATTGCGGGCATTCAGCCGCATGGCATAATATAGCTATGGTCATCGCTCGCCCGCCTTTTGGCAAACCTCCAGCATGGGTGCTTGCTGCCTGCGTGATCCTCGGGCTTCCTGCGACAAGCTGGATTTACTGGCCCGCTATAGGAGAAGCAGGGGTTCTTTCGCCCGAGGCCGACACGATCATCATACCAATGATGAGCAGCATCTTCCTTGCTGTCGTGCTTTTGCCGATCGTTTCCGTGATAACGTGGCTCTGCCTCCGTGGGAACGACGATACCGGCAGCCTGCTGTCGTGGGATAGAACCCGACCCGTTCGCAGCGCGTTGGTGACCTTCTGTTTCGCAATCCCGTTCTGCTTTGGGCTTTTTTCCTTGGTGAATGAGGTCACCGCGCCGCCCGGTTGGCACGGTCTTTGGTGGCTGCCCAACACGTTGGTCACGCTGTTTTGGTTGGCTACGATGCGCGGGTCTGCCCTTTCAAAGCGGAACGGCACAAAACCACCCCAACTGCGGAAACTTATCGTCAGTGACGCCCTCAATGGAAGCGGTCGTCCAGCGTCTCCAGACGACCGCCCGATGTCAGATTTCGGTTCGCTCTGCGAGAAGCAACGCATCTTCAACGTCGACGCCCTGGGTATCGAACGGTGTTCTCGATCTTGGTGTGACCAAGAAGGATCTGAATAGCGCGAATATTGCCGGTAGCGCGGTAGATCATCGCGGCCTTCGTGCGGCGCAACGAGTGAGTTCCGCACTCCGCCTTTCGTAGCCCGATCGCCTCGACCCATTCATCGACGAGACGCGCGTATTGCCTGGTGCTCATGGAGCGAGTGTGATCGATGCGGCTTGGAAAGAGGTAATCGGCAACGGTGCCGCCGCGTCGCTCCAGCCACGCCAAGAGGCTAGCCCGGACATCGGTTGTCAGTTCGAATTGAACTAGTTTGCTGGTCTCCTGTTGAATCACGGTGGCTCGGTTTCGAATGTCTGCGCCCGCTACTACGTCGCCGATCTTGATCTTTACCAGGTCACAACCGCGCAGCTGTCGATTGCCAGATCGAAAAGCGCACGATCTCGCATACGCCCCTCTCGATCGAGCGAAAAAGCGGATTGCCCAAATCTGTTTCTGAGTGAGCGGTCGCTTCGTCCCGATGGTCTTTCCAGCGCTCCAAGCTGCGCGAGCTTGCATCGCTGGATCATATCGTGAGTATCCTATCTTCGTTCTCCGTGGCCGGAATTGGCCAACGGATAGAACGGTTTTCAGCTGGCAACTCTTGGGTCGCTTGCGGACTGGCAGCCTTTTGTCCCGCGAACTCGAATGCCGCCGTTCGGCATTCAAATCTCGCCCAGGCCTGGCATACGCGTGCTAGCAGCTTGGCAAACCGACTTATTCGTTGCAGTTTCGCCCCACCTGCAAAAAGCGGGATCCGCGGTTCGGACGAGGGGATGATTTGCCATGCGAGCAATGTCGCGCCAGTTTCTTGCTTCTTTTCTACTTCTTGCGTCGCTCGTGCTCGCCACAGCGGCCAAGGTCGAAGCGCAGGATTCCCACGCCCATATGGACATGCCCGCACAGGGATCATCCGCGGCGGCCCGCGCCTCGAACTGGTCCGATCCCGCGTCCTGGCCCGACGGGAAGGTCCCCCAAGCGGGCGACGCGGTCACGATTGCTCGGGGCAAGAACATCGTCCTCGATGTAAACCCGCCGATGCTGCGCAGTTTGACGATCAACGGCAAGCTTAGCTTCGCCGGCGATCGCGATTTCGACCTGAGGACTGAGTGGATCTATCTCGCCGGCGGCGAACTGGATATCGGCAGCGAGGACAGGCCGTTCACGAAGCTGGCGACGATCACGCTGACCGACACCGTTCCTAACGAAGACATAAATACCATGGGCGACCGCGGCATCATGATGTTGAACGGCACGCTCGAACTGCACGGCGACCGCACCAACACCTGGACCAAGCTTACGAAAACCGCGCAGGCTGGCAGCACCAGGATCGAAGTCATCAATGCCGATGCCTGGCGAAAGGGCGATGTGATCGTTCTCGCCTCTACCGACTTCGATCCTCACCAGGCGGAGCGGCGCACGATCGCGGCCGTCAGCGGCACTGCGCTCACCCTCGATGAGCCGCTGCAATACATGCACTTCGGCGACGTCACCTACGGCGTCGACGAGCGCGGCGAGGTTGGCCTCTTAACTCGCAACATCAAGATCCAGGCTTCGGCTGACGCGGAAAGCTCTTACTTCGGTGGGCACATCATGGCGATGCCCGGCTCGCAGGTGCACATCTCCGGGGTCGAACTCACTCGCATGGGCCAAAACATGCACCTCGCCCGGTACCCGATCCACTGGCACATCGTTGGCGAGGGCCAGGGTCAATACATCAAGAATTCATCGATCCACGACACCTACAGTCGCTGCGTCACGGTGCATGGCACCAACGACGTGCTGGTGGAAAACAACGTGACCTTCAACACCGTGGGTCACTGCTTCTTCCTCGAAGACGCAGTCGAAACTGGCAACCAGTTCATCCACAACCTGGCGATTGGGACCAAGTGCCATCCGGACGGCACACCCTGCGTTCCGACGGACCTGACTCTGGCTCATCAGTCTACGGCCGGCCAGGCCGCCAAAGACATCCTGATCCCTTCGGACAACACGGCATCGTCGTTCTGGATCACCAACCCAGACAACATATACCGGGACAACGTGGCCGCAGGGTCGGAGGCGATCGGATTCTGGATCGCTTTGCCGCAGCATCCGACGGGCGCGTTCCTGGACAACGAGGCCAGCAAGAACATCTGGCCCCGGCGGACCGCATTGCGGGAGTTCAGCGGCAATACCGCCCACTCCAACTTTGACGGCGTAATGTTCGATCGCGGCCCCGCGGCCAACGGCACGTTCAATGTCGGAGGCGCCGGCCATATCAGCTATGCCGATCCCACCGACACGAATAGCCCGCTCGTACTGTCGGTTATCGACAATTACACTGCCTACAAAAACCGCAATGGCGCGATCTGGAGCCGGGGCGAGAACCACCTCTACCGGAACATGAAATTGGCCGACAACGCCATCGGCTTCACCCACGCGTCCGGCGGTGCCGGTATCGCACCCTACACCTCACGGGTGATCGACTCGCTGTTCGTGGGCGAGAGCGACAATATCGGCAACCCGCGAACGCCGCAGGAAGTTGCCTACGGCCGCAGCCTGCCGAAGGCAGCGGCCGACTTCCCGATCCGCGGCTACGAATATTACGATTATCGCCATGAGGTAGTGAACACCACGTTCGTGAATTACCAACCGAACGCCACGCGCGATGCCGGCGCCCTCTCCTATCTGTTGTTCACCAGCTTCGGCATGAGCACCGAGAACACAGTCGAGGGCCTGACATTCGTCAACGCCAAGCCCGTCGATTTCCCGCCGGTCCAAACCCGCTGGGCTTCCGATTTCGGCCGCCGGGCGGCCTATCGGAGCGCGGCATTCCATGACCTCGACGGCTCGGTAGGGGGAACCCCTGGCGCTTACATCGTGATCGACAACGGCATCGCCTCAGACGAAAGCGCCTGCGAAATCAGGGCAAGCTGGGGTGCGGCCGTCTGCCAGGGGGACATGGGCCGCTTTAACATCGCCGGCGACTTCGACGATTTCGGGCGCCAACCCATAACCGATCCGATCATGCTCAGCCGCAATGGCAAGCGGTTCGAGTACAGCGGGGAAACCACGATCCCCAGCGGCGCCGAGGTCAGAGTGGAGACTGCCAGGAAGGATCTGTCCCTTGCGTTGCGGGAAATGGACAAGAATGCCTTTGTGATCCTGGAGCTTCCCGGATTCAGCAAGGCCGCTTCGGGCACGGCGCAAAGCAGCCTGGCGGCGCTGCGTGCAGCGAACAGCACATCCTACTTCCAGGACGGCAATACGCTGTGGGTCAAACTGGTGGTCGAAGATGCCACCCCCAGCGGTCCGGTCGTCGTGCGGGTCGGCGCCCTGCGTGCCCAAACCACCATCGACGTCAGCAAGGCAAGCTAAATGACCGACAGGAACGCGGGATGAAATCAGGAAGAGAAGCGCGCAATCGCCTGCCGAGGTTGGCACGAGTCACGCTCCAGTGCTCGATCGCCCTCGCCGGCGCGGCGTTCGCGACGACGGCTCGGGCGGAATGTGGCCGCGACACGCTCCAGCAGGTGGCCGACACATACGTGAAGGCGCAAACGGACGGGAAAGCCGGCACGCTGCCGCTCGTGGTTGGCGCGTCTTATGCGGAAAACAACCAGCCCATGGACATCGGCACTGGTTTGCTGGCCGGGGCCCTGAAGGTCGACTTCACCCGCAGCTTCCTCGACACGACCCAATGCGCCACCTTCACAGAGCTGGTGGCCGCCACGGACCCGCACCCGCATGTGATCCACACGCGCATCGAGGCGACGGGTGACGGGAAAGTGTCGAAGATCGAGTCTGTAGTGACCGATGCGGGAGACTGGGTCTTCGGAGCGGCCGAGCATCTTGCCGTCACCCGGACCGAGACCTGGGCCGAGATTCCCGCAGACCGGCGCGATACGCGAGCGGCCATCCAGGCAGCGGCCGACGCGTATCTCGACAATTGGGGGGACCCGGCGCTCCCAGTTCCTCATGGCACGCCCTGCGCCCGGCTCGAAGGTCGCATCAACACCGGCATTCGCAACCCTGAGGGGAATACCTGCGACATGGGGGCGTTCCCGCAAAAGCTCAGTGTGGGCCACCGCCGCTACGTCATCGACGAGACCATTGGCGCCGTTTCCATCTTCCACGATTTCCCCTGGCTTGATGCCGGCCTGCCACCCGACCAGGGAACCCCGGCCAGCCAGATGTTTCGGGTCGAGGGCGGCAGGAATCGCTACATCCACGAGGTGACGGTGTGCACGACGCCACAGTGTGGGAGGGGACAGTAGGACCGCGAGTGCGAGTTGGCATCCAAAACGGATGACGGGGATCGAAAGGACTCAGATCAGCACGCAAAACGGAATGGCGTCACGCTTACCGCCCTCATCGCCCACAGGCGCGGCATCGCCAATCGTTAGATTTTGGGCCGTTTCCTGACAGGCGGCTTTTGCTCGTATTGAGGCTATAGCCGCCTGTCGGCTGCTGGCACATTTGCACAGCCATTCAGTGCCCGGTGTCCGCCGCCACCGACGCCTCAGCTTTTGAGACGGCTGTGATCCAGTCGACAATGCGGTCCAACGCAATAGGGGCTATCGTTTCTTCAATTAGACCATACTCGTCCGGCCCCCCTGTCGCCGCTGTCTGGAAGAGATGGTTGAGGCCCGGTAGAACCTCCACACTCTGGCCATCCCTAGCAAGAGCCGCGCGCAGCGGAAGTTCGTTCTGAGCTGGAGTTACCTGGAGGTCTTTCGCCCCCAGCAAGGAAAGTAACGGTGCTCTCACTTCGCGCAGCGCTTCTGCCGGATCAAATGCCAAGAAATAGCGGTACCATGGCGAAGTTAGCTGCGAAAGCGTGCCGTCCGGTACTGCGGGCGTTACCCCCGTTGCGGTGAGCTCATCCAAAGCGCTGCGCAACGCTGTAGGATCCGGTGCTGCGATGACCGCCTCGAGAATTGCCGCTTGTGCGGCTGCGGCCTTCTGCGCCTCACCCTCGGTAGCTCCCGAAGCCAGGCTCAGTGCGCGAACCTGCTCCACGACCACCTCTTTCCCACTGACCCCCGGTCCCGCCCAAAGCACCACGAAGCCGATCGCGGGACCGCGGCTGGCCACCATGGGCGCGATTATTGCTCCCTCGCTGTGGCCAAGTAGTCCAACCCGTCTGGCATCGATATCATCCCGCGCCCTCAGCCAAGCGACACCAGCCTCGACGTCGGTCGCAAAATCGGCGGTCGTCGCATCGGGCGGGCCCGCGCTCGATCCGCCAACGCCGCGGTCGTCGACGCGCAGGACGGCGATCCCACGCTTGGTCAGGGCGTCCGCGAGCACGAGGAACGGCTTGTGCTCGAACATCGTTTCGTCGCGGACCTGAGCCCCCGAGCCGGTTATCAGCAGGACCGCCGGGAACGGGCCCGTCCCATTCGGCAAGGTCAAGGTCCCAGCGAGCCGAACGCCGTCCTGGCGCGGGTTGTCGTAGCGGACTTCCTCGACCTCGTAGGGGTAGGGCGGAAGTGGGGCCTGCGGCCGACTGGTAGAGGAGAAAACCCCGCGCTCGAACTCAACCGGAATGGCTGACGGACCTTGCTTCAACACGCCTTCCAGGGTGTTGCCATCCGGGGACAGCGTCGCCTCAACCACGCCGACACCGGTAATCGTGACGGTGATGCGGCCGTTATCGACCGAGACCCGCGCGGGAATTCCGATCGCGCCCTGATCCAGACTGTCGAACGTCGAATTTATTTCGATGTGCAAGGCCACGCGCATTTTCACGGCGCCGGCCGTGATCGTGCCCCGCCAATCGCCCGAGGGATCGGATTGAGGCGATTTAGCCGCCAGGGGCGCTCCGCTGGCTAGCAGCACAAATGCGCAAATAATCCCGACCAAGTTTCTCATATTGCTTCCTCGTCAGATGGTCGATGCGACCGTGGAACTTTGCTGCCGGAACAGCCGCACAATGGTGAAGGCGATCATCACCGCCGCCGTAAGCTGGAGGGCGATGCCCAGCGCGAAGATGTCGATCAGCTTGGGCAGAAAGCGCACCAGCACCAAGGCGCAGGACAGAGCGACGAGCGAAGACAAAGGCCGTGCGATCGCCCGCTCCGCCGGAAAGGCGACATCGGGAATGAAGCCCGCGTCCTGGGCCATCGTGCGCAGGCTGGCATCCACGCGAGCGAGCTCCTCAAACTCCACCTGCAGCATCGCATCGGATGCTACTTCCAATTGCAGTTGCGATGCCCGTTTCGGCTCGAGTTCGCCGTCGAGAAGTGCGGACAATTCCTCGCTCTGGTGCCTTGTCATTGTGCCTCCGTTTTCATGAGAATCGCCAAAGCCTTGCGCGCTAGGTGCAGGCGAGACATCACTGTGCCCTTCGGAACATCGAGAACAGCAGCGACTTCCTCGTAGCTGAGGTCTCCGAAATACCTTAGCTTCAGGGTTTCACGTTGAGCTTCGGGCAACTTCTCCATGGCCAGCTCCAGCGCGCGCCGGTCGAGGACGCCTTCGTCCGCAGGCGTCGTCAGTTCCGCCTCATTCCAGGATATCCAGGAAGGCAAACGCTTCGTCCGCCGGAGCCCGTCGAGGCAATGATTGCGGAGGATGGCGAACCACCAACTCGAGAAGGGGCGACTCGCATCAAATTGCTCGCGCCCTTGCTAAGCGTACAACGCTGCCTGCTGAACCGCATCTTCGGCAGCTTTGTGCTCTCGCAGGATTGAGAAAGCATAGGCACCGCTTCGCCGAAGCAGCGGGCGCACAGCCTGCTCGAAGGCAGCTGCTTTCATGCTTTCAGCCCAGTTTATGGAGCAGGTCGACAAGCTGACCAAGCTCTTCCCTGAAGAGCAGGATAACGGCCAGGACGGTAAGAATGTGAAGCGCCGCAAGTCCAATCGCGAGGTAACACCGGTGCCGCGCCCTTTTGCCGTTCGCGCCCTTGATCGCGAGAACCGCCAGTACGATCGCGAGCACGGACTTTTCCGCACCCAGCAAGTTCAGGAAAGACACCAGGCTCACGGCCAATGCCGCCAAAGCAAGCGCTTCTCGACGACCCTGGTCGCGCGCCTCTGCGACTTCTGTACGCACCATCTGACTCACCGACTTTGCTCCTTTGTGTCCATTTATTTACCTATACGACGACGAGCCTAGCTTTATTCAATTCGTAGCTGAGCCGAGCAGACCGACGTGCGCATGCGTCGCCGGCTTCGGCGAACGGCTGCTTCGGGGTGAGCTGTGTTCCGCACGCCTCGGCCGAGATTAGGGCGCGAGTTTGTCATTGGTCTAGAACCGACCGAACGGCAGCTTTCGGGAAATGGTGGCGACCGCGCCACCGACCGAAATTGGGGCGCGTAGCCGCCATCATGCCGCACGCCCGCGAGCCCGTTCACCGCCCGTTGCCGTCGCATCTTCTACGCTGGCGTAGCCGCTGCAGTATAAGGGTGGGATTCGGCGGCGTACGGCGTTGTGGCGGAGCGGGTGGGATTCGAACCCACGATGAGCTTTTGACCCATACACACTTTCCAGGCGTGCGCCTT
>JBDSDZ010000193.1:0-23023 GCA_039920345.1 Croceibacterium sp. | reverse complement strand
CCCAACCTGTCCGTCAGTCTTCGCCGAAATGAACTGACTCGTCCAAGCGCGAGAGGAACTCGAGGCCGTTGATTACGTGGGTCCGCATGGCCCGTTCTGCTGCTTGCGCATCCCCGTCCATCACCGCATCGACAACCACACGGTGGTCCTGCACGGCAGCACGCAATCGTTCGCCCCGATAGAAGGTTTCAAACACCAGATGGTGGATCGGCGTATTTAGCCGTTGAACTATTCCCTTGATTACATGGTCGCCCGCGCCGGTCATGATCAAGTTGTGCCACTGAGCGTTGAGCCGGGCGAACTGCTCTGGCGAAGGTCCCGCAACACAGAGTTCCATTTCCTCGGCAACCGCGTTTAGTTCGGCCTTTTCATCGGATGTAGCCCGCGCGGTAAAGTCGGCTGCGCAAATTCCTTCCATGGCTCCTCGGGCCTGATAGAGTTGGCGGACTTCTTCCATTGTGGCGTTCCGAACAGAGGCGCCGCGGAATTCTTCCACATCGACCAGCCCTTCAGCATCAAGACGCTGAAGCGCTTCACGAACCTTGAACCTGCTGCCGCCGGTCTGACGAATGATGTCGATTTCGACCAGACGTTGTCCCGGAACTAGCCGGCGCCGGCGAATCTGGCCGCGAATCCAATCGGCAATCTCGACTGCTGAGGGGCCCTTCTTTTCCAACATTTCTGACCCCGCTGATTGCTGAAATTCCAGCATTCAACCCATCGACGAGATTGTCAATAATTTCGTCGTCGTGATTTTTGTTGATGTGCAGGCGCCAATCGCATTGATTGGCTGCCGAGGAGAGAGACTATGTGGACGGGCCGCGCGTGCATCATAGCGCTGGCGTTACTGAGCAGCGTTCCGCTTGCGGCGCAGTCGTATCCCGATGTCGTAGACCAGTCGCTCTATGTGAGGGTGCGCGATGGGACCCGATTGGCGATAAGTATTTACCGTCCGGCGACCGGCGCCACTCCCACAAATGCCCGATTGCCTGTCGTATTTGCCTTCACCCCATACCGTGCGCGCTTTCTCGGACCTGACGGAAAGATCAACGAGGTTGCTCTGAACGACAACCTTGGCATGCGCTCGCTCCTGCGCGCTGGCTATGTCGTTGCAGTGGCTGACATCCGCGGCAAGGGGGCTTCCTTCGGTCACCGGCGCGGCTTCCAGGACCGTACCGAGGCACAGGATGGCTACGATCTTGTCGAATGGCTTGCCAAGCAGCCCTTCGCCGACGGCAAGGTCGGAATGGTGGGTTGTTCGTATCTCGGAGGTTCGGCGTTCCAGGTCGCGACCACCGCACCGCCGCCTCTCAAAGCGGCATTCATCGGCGCGAGTGACCTCGACAAGTATTCGTTCGTTCGCAACGGTGGGATCACGGCTCAGTTTAACACTCGTCCGGATGAGCTACCGGAAGTCGACCTCGCCACAATCCCGATGGACGAAGACCGCGACGGCACGATGCTCAGAGCCGCGGTGGCCGAACACGCCGACAACACCCCCATGGGGCCGCTCTGGTACGGGATGCCGTTTCGCGACAGCACCTCGTCGTTCACGGGTAGCCGCTTCTGGGAAGAGGTCGGGCCATACACGTACCTCGACAAGGTCCGCAACGCGGGTATCGCCACCTACTTCTGGGGGAACTGGCGCGATGAGCCGACCAGCCAGGTCGTTCTCTCGGCCGCCAATCTAGGCAGCCGGTTTCTCGCCGGACCCGGTGGGCACTGCGTACCGCCTCCTGGATTTGATCTGCCGGGCGAGATTGTCGGCTTTTTCGATCATTACCTGAAGGGTGCCAATCCGCATTACGATGCCCTGCCTCGCGCAAATTACTGGGTAGAAGGCCTCGGCGGAAAGTCAGGTGAATGGGTTGCGAGCAACCAGTTGCCCGGGATCGAGTCCCATGCGGTGCCGTGGTTTCTCGGGCCCGCTAGCACTGATACACACAGCGGAACACTTGGCTTGTCGAACCGATTAGGCGTCGCGGCTGACGGATTCACCGTCGATTACGACCTTCCCCCGGCAGACTACTTCGCATTCTGGCCGCAGCCGATGGGCGAGCACGGCCTCAGCTATGCCAGTGCAGCGCTTGAGGAGGACCTCAAGCTGATCGGCTACCCGGTCGCCCAATTGCGCGTCGCGGCTGACAATCCGCAGGCAGACGTATTTGTGTATCTCGATCACGTGAAGGCTGATGGAACTAGCGAAGTCATTTCGTTCGGTCGGCTCAAACTCACCCATTACCCACTTGCTCAGGCCCCTTACGAGACCTTGGGCCTGCCGTGGCATTCCGGACGCGAAGCGGATGTTGCGCGCGTTGCTGCGGGTGAATGGGTGCCGCTGGCGATTGCCATGACTCCCGTCTCGCTCGTCGTCCCGGCGGGTGACAGCTTGCGGCTAGTGGTGGCCGGAGCCGACCCGCGTCAGCGCAATATCAAGGACATCCAGCTCGATCCCGCGCCCCGAATTTCCGTGGGGACCGGTGGGCTGGGGGGCTCGAGGATCAACCTACCAGTATCGCGATAACAAACAGGCTCGCCGGCAAGGCGGGCGAAGGGGAGAGACACAATGAAGGCCGGCATTGCAAAACACGCTTGGCAGATACTGTCGTGCACAGCGTCGCTGACGGCTCTGGCCTGTTCGCTGCCTGCGCAAGCTCAGGAATCGCGGCCAACGCCTGACGAGGCCGACAGCGCCGATGCTCCTGACTCGACAATTGTCGTAACCGGAAGCCGAGTGCGCGGGGTGGCCCCTGTAGGGTCCAGCGTCATCGCCCTGGGACGCGAAGAACTGGACAAGTCCGGCGCCGTGACGATTGATCGTATCATCAAAGAAATCCCGCAGAACTTCGATCTGGGCGTGTCCGAAAACTCGCGCGGTCAGTCGGGCGGCAGCGGCAACATCACTTACGGCAACTCGGTCAACCTTCGGGGGATCGGGCCTTACGCCACGTTGATCCTGATTGATGGCCATCGGGTGACGAGTAACAGTCGATCGGTCGATCCGTCTGTTCTCCCATCGCTCGGGGTCGAGCGCATCGAAGTGGTCGCCGACGGAGCGTCGGCTATTTACGGTTCGGATGCAGTGGCCGGTGTCGTCAACATCATTCCGCGTCGCTCGCTCGACGGCGGAGAAATGTTCGCCCGAACCGGCTTTTCGGATGACGGCGATTTTCATGAGGAAGCCGTTGGCGTCGCTTATGGAAAGCGGTTCTCGCGCGGCCAGATAATGGTTGCAGCGGAGCATGTCGAACGCTCGAACTTGTCCGGCGCCGACCGCGACTTCTTTGTCGGCAACCAGTTGCCTTTCGGCGGCACCGATGGCCGCACCACGCGCTGCAGCCCAGGTACGATCAGAGCGGGCGGAACAACTTATGCCATCCCGATCGCAGGGGTTTCGCAGGCAACTGCCGCGTCACTCGTCGCGGGCACCAGTAACAGGTGTGAATTGCTTCAGGGTCAGGACCTGATCCCGGAACAGAAATACAGTACCGTCAACAGCACCGGCACCTTTGACGTGACGAATTGGCTGCACGTATTTTTTGACGGGTTTTATTCCAAGCGGGACTTCTACCGGCGCGGCAGCTTCATAACGTTGAACAATGCCACGGTACCGCAAACGAACGCATTTTTCGTTCGGCCGCCTGGCTTTACCGGCACCAGTTACGGTATCGATTACATGGCCTTGGAACTACCAAGCGGAGATTCTTTCGGTTCCGCCAGGAGCTGGCAAATAACCCCGGGTATTCGGATCGATTTACCGCACGGTTTCCAATTGGAAGCGCTGGTAGGGCGCGGCAAGACCGATGATCTGTCGGAAGCTCATACAGGCGTAAATACGGCTGCGGTGAATGCCGCTCTTGCGAGCAGCAATCCAGCAACGGCGCTTGATGTCTATGGATTGGGCCGGACAAATCCCTCGATCCTGCCGGGCCTTGCCAATCAGATATTCCTGGCCCCGACAAACGGCGATTTGTGGACGTATGCGGCCCGTCTCAACGGCAGCCTGTTTTCGCTGCCGGGGGGAGATGTGAAGCTTGCCACAGGGTATGAGCGCCAGGATTTCAACGTCGCGCTTGGGTCAGCTCGCGGCGCACCGACCGTGCCCATTGCCTTCCGGAATTTCGGGCGCCAGGTCGATTCCGTTTACGGCGAACTTTACGTGCCGATATTCGGTCCTGGCAACGCCATGCCTGGCTTCCAGCGGCTCGAATTCAACGCCGCTGTTCGCTACGACAAATACAGTGACGTGGGCTCGACCACCAATCCGAAATTCGGCGTAAACTGGTCTCCGATCGAAGCGCTTCGCTTGCGGGCGAGCTACGGAACTTCGTTCCGCGCCCCGACCATCCCGGAGATTTACGGTAACTCGAACAACCTGTTCGTGCAGAACTACTCCAACCCGGCTGGCGGGACGATTGTGGGGGTCGCGCTGTCGGGCCAGAACCTCGCGCTAACGCCGGAAACAGCCAAAACCTGGTCAGCCGGTGCTGACCTGACTCCCTTGCCTCGCCTGCATCTGGGCATCACGTACTGGAACGTCGATTACAACAATCAGGTAATCGCCAACCTTTCGAATCTCGCTATCCTCGGCAGCGAGGCATTCTATGCCGGAACTGGAATTATTCTGCGTGGTGCTGATGCAGCCGCCCGGGTCGCGGCGCTGAACGGCTCTGGCGTGGGGTTTGTCGGTACGCCGCCAAGCCCAATTACTCTGTTCGTCGATGGGCGGGGCCAGAACCTTGGGACTTCGACCACCCGGGGTTTCGATCTCACCGCCGACTGGCGTTTCGACCTGTCGCCGAGGGACACCTTATCTTTGCTTGCTTCGGGGACCTACCTGACCAAGTACGAGGTGGCGGCAACACCATCGGCGCCCAAAGTCGACCGGCTGAACGTGATTTTCAACCCGTTGAGATTCAAGTCCCGGGTGGCATTGGCCTGGGATCATGCACCCTTCAATGTGCGCGCAACCTGGAGCCACGTCGGCACCTACACCAACAACGTGCCGACGATTGCGCAGAAGGTCGGTTCGTTCAATCCCGTCGACCTGGCGCTGACCTTCAATATCGGCGATCCAGGGGCTTCCGGCTTCTTCGAAAAGGGCATCACAGCTACGTTTGAAGTACGCAACCTGTTCGATGAACAACCGCCGTATGTGAATATCACGCCCAGCGGCAATGGCAGTGGCGGCTATGATGCCACTGCCGCCGATCCCATTGGACGGCTTTTTGCTGTCAGCGTCAGGAAGTCTTTCTAGGAGTGGCGAGACCCTTCTCACCGGCAATACGATGACCGATGATGTTTTGACCCTCGTTTTGGCCGGGGACCTCATTCTGGACGAACCGGATCCCGGTTATTGGCTTTCGGGCATCGCTCCTGCCTTGCGTCAGGCCGATCTCGCGATCGGCCACCTCGAGGTGCCGCACACCGACTGTCGCGACGAGATGACAGGTGATGTGCCTTCGCCCGGCGCACCTCCCGAGAACCTTGCCGCACTGGCCGAGGCTGGGTTTTCTATGGTGAGCCTTGCCGGCAACCACATGGCGGACTGTGGGCCCCAAGGGATCGCCGACACAATTGCCGGCCTTGAAGCTGTGGGCATCGCCCATGCGGGCGCTGGCTTGAACATCCGCGCGGCGCGGCGCGCGGCAGTAGTCACGGTGAACGGTTTGCGCGTTGCACTACTAAGCTACAACTGCGTGGGGCCCGAGACTGGCTGGGCGGGTCCGGCGAGCGCTGGCAGCGCCTATCTTCCGTTGGAAGCGGCGGATGGGGCGCCAGTCACGCCGCGCTCCGCCATCGTAGCGATTGCACCCAAAGCCTACGCTATCCTGGCCGAGGATCTCGCAATTGCCCGCGCTGATGCGGACGTCGTGTTGGTAGCCTTGCACAAGGGGCGGGTTCATACCCCCTCCGTGCTCGAACCTTACGAAAGCCCGTTAGCGCGCGCCGCGATCGAACTGGGCGCCGACGCGGTGATCAGCCATCATGCGCACATCGCGCGCGGCGTCGAATTTCACCATGGCAAGCCCATCTTTCATGGCCTGGGCAATGGATGCGTGGTTACCCGCGCGCTTTCACCCTCGCAGGCCCATCCGACACGGCGCGAATGGGCGCAGCGGCGCAAGGCCCTGTTCGGGTTCGAGCCGGACCCCGACTATACGCTCGCGCCCTTCCATCCCGAAGCAAAGCAGGCACTGCTGGGACGGCTGCAAGTCGGGCGAGAGGGCGTGGCTCAGGCCTCAATCGTTCCCGTCTGGGTCGAACCGCCGGGGCGGCCCGTGTTGGCGAGCGGGGAGCGGGCGGAGCAGGTCCGAAGGTACTTGGAGCACATCACGGTTGCCGCAGGGTTGGACGCGATTACGGTCGATCCCTCGGGCCGTGTGGCGCCAGCCGCGTGAACCTGCTTGCCCGTCTCGGCATATGGACTGGCGGAACCGCATTACTCGCGGCGACAGCGATCGACACCGTGGCGGTGATCGGGCGCAATGTCGGACTGCCTGTCATCGGCTCGATCGAATTGGTTCAGGCTGCAGTGCTTCTTTCCGGAGTCTTCGCCCTGATTTTTTCAACCGCTGGAGACGATCATGCGCGCGTCCGCATCGTTACCGACCGGATCCGCCGTGGGCGTGCCGTGATGGCGATTATCGGCCCGATGTCGATGGCATTGTTCTTCGCCTGCCTTCTAGCCGGGTCGGTGTGGCTCGCGGCCGACCTGTGGAACGGGCACGAACGAAGCGAACTGCTTGGCGTTTCGTGGCGTCTGTTGCGGTTGGTTGCCAATTTAGGTCTTGCTGCCTGCATCATCGTCTCGCTTGCCCCGCTGTTTAGGCAAAAACGGCCATGATCTACGCAACGCCTGGTACCGGACTGATTGGTTTGCTGGTGCTGATTGCGCTTATCCTGGCGGGCGTGCGCATCGGCGCTGCGCTGGGACTGGTCGGGTTGGGCGGATTGGCTGTCGTGCTCGGCCCGGAAGCGGCAGCGATCAAGGGCGGCGTCATCATCGTCGACACCTTGACCCGGTACGAACTGGGCACTTTGCCCCTGTTCCTGCTGATGGCCCACGTATTTTTCGCGGTCGATGCCAGCCGCGACATGTTCGATGTCGCGGCGCGCTTCCTCGGCCACCGGCGCGGTGGGCTGGCGTACGCCGCAGTGGCCGGGTGCGCCGGTTTCGGTGCAATCAACGGATCCAGCCTTGCAACCGCGGCCACGATCGGCTCGGTTGCGCTGCCGGAAATGCGCCGCCGGGGTTATTCCGATGCCTTAGCAACAGGTACCGTTGCCGCCGGCGGTACGCTTGGCCAGATGATCCCGCCGTCGGGCGCGCTGATTGTCTACGGCATCGTCGCGGGGACATCGATCGGCCAGCTGTTTACCGCCGCGATTATACCTGGCCTGTCGCAGGCCCTGTTCTATTTCGTCGTGATCTGGATTGTCGTTCGTTTGCGCCCTGATCTGGCACCAGCCTCGGAGCGAGCCAGTTGGGACGAGCGGTGGGCGGCACTGCGGCGGATCTGGGACATGGCGGCGCTGGTCATCCTGGTGATTGGCGGCATTGCCCTGGGCTGGGTGAGCCCCTCCGAGGCCGCCGCCATCGGCGCAGCGGGCGCGCTGTTGATCGCGCTCGTGCGCAAGGGCCTGACCCGGGCGATGTTGTTCTCGGCATTCGAAGCAACCTTGAAAACCAGCGGGATGATATTCTTGATTATCATCGGGGCGCTCGTGTTTTCGGTCTTCATCGGCGTGACGGGGCTGGCTGAAGTGGCCAGCACCCAGGTGACTTCGCTGAACCTTGGCCCGGTGGGGACTCTGGTGGTCATCGCACTGCTGCTGCTGGCGCTGGGCTCGGTGCTCGATGGTCTTGCCCTGATGTTGCTGACCACACCGATATTGCTGCCGATTGTCGAGGCGACGGGCATGTCGGCGCTGTGGTTCGGCATCTTCATTATCCGCGCCATGGAGATCGGCTTCGTCCATCCTCCGCTCGGCATGAACCTATATGTTATCCAGGGGGTGGCGAAAGATGTTCCCATTGGCCGTATCTTCAAGGGCGTCATGCCATTTCTTGCGAGCGACTTTGTGCACTTGCTCCTGTTGATCCTGTTACCGGGCATGGCGCTGTGGCTGCCATCGGTTCTGAGTTGACCGGCATGATCGCTCACGTCGGACCCAACTTGCCGCAGGAATTGTTGCGCGCCACTGGACGCCATGCCGGGCCGCTCGCATTCGATCCCGACCGTCCAACGCCAATTGCAGACCAATGGATGGAGACGAAATTCGCACCCTGGGCGCTCGTCATTCTCGAAGGCTGGGCTGCGGGGGAATATGACGCACTAGCGCAAGTCATGTTCAGCCGCGCTGACGATAGCGCGCAGCGACTGTACTACTACTTGTGCGAACTGCAGCGGCGCGGTCTGGTAGGCGGCCCCGAACCCCTGATCCTCGACATCGCCAAAGTGCCGAGAAACAGCAGTATCGACCGCACCGAGCACAGCTTGCGCCAAATGGTGGCGCGGCTGGGTGTGAGCCAGTCGGAGTTGATCGGCGCGGTTGAGGCTTGCAACACGGAACGCGAATCCACTCCGGTAAGCAGTGAAAGTGGCCCAGTCTGCTTACTGGCCGGCACGCCGCCCCCCGACCGCCGGCTGCACGATATGGCGACTGGAGTGGGCTTTGCCGCGATTGGGCCGACTTTGCTCGAAACATGGACGCAACTGGGTTCAAAAGTGGATACCAATAGCGACCCGCTGGCCGCGCTCGCTCGCCAGGTCCACGCCGACCCTGCGGGGCCGCGTTCGTTCGCCGATGCCGGTGCGGCCCTCGGAGATGCAGTGTCCGCACACCGGGCCGACGCAGTCGTGTTGTGGCAGATCGAGGAGGACGAGGCGCAGGCGTGGCACTTGCCCGCGCAGCGCGCGACGCTTTCGGCTGCAGGCGTACCTTCGCTGGTGATGACCCGGCGCGACTGGCTGGCGCGCGACGGCGCGCCCGAGGAAATTGCCGCGTTCCTGCAAGGCGTCCACCGATGAATCTGCTCAAGGGCCACCGTGTAGCGGTAGTGGGAGGGATGGCCGATAGGCCGCTAGCGCGGTTGCTGGCCTCGTGGGGTGCGGATCTCAGTGGCGTTCTCGAGGGTGCCTCGTTCGTGATCGACGATCTTGGCCTGGGGGCGACTCGCGATCTGGCAATCCCCGAAAGCGCCGTGCACGTGTCAGTTACTGCGTTCGGATCGGGCGGACCGCGCAGCCATTGGCGCGGCGGCGAGTTGGTCGCCTCGGCCACCGGCGGTTCGCTGCGGGTGACTGGCGAGCCTGGCCGCCCCCCTGTCAAAGAGGCGGGTGACGCCTGCACCTTCCATGCCGACATGGTTGCCGCCGCCGGCGCCATGGCCGCGCACTATGCACGCGGGACGCACGGGCACGGTCAGCATGTTGACGTGTCAATCCAGCAAGTCGCTTTCAGCCGCAATACCAATGGCGTGCTCGTGTGGCAGTTCGACAAGCGCAAGCTGCGTAGGGTGGGGGGCAAGCTGGCCTACGGCCAAGCCACCATCCGGGCAATCTGGCGGCTGGCGGACGGCTGGTGTTTCCATTCGCTGATGACCGGTCGGCTCGGCGCGCCAGCTAATCGGGCGCTGTCCGACTGGATGGACGAAGGCATGGCGGCAAACCCGCTGCGCGGCGTCGACTGGCTTTCCTATAACCGTTCGACCCTGCCGGTCGAAACGCGTGCCGAGTGGGAAGCGGCCATCGCCGAATTCTTCAGCCAGCGCACCAAGCACGAGATCGCGACGGACGGACTTCGGCGCGGCATTAACGCATGCGTGGTCAACGAGCCCGCGGACGTCCTGGCGGATGCGCACCTGAACGCGCGCGGCTTCTTCGACACCGCCGATGGCTTGCCGGACCGGTTTGCAGGCATCGTCGAGGGCGCTCCGGCCGCTCACGCCGAGCCGAGCCTGATTGCCCGCCCGGGCCCTCTGGCGGGAGTGAAAGTTCTCGATTTCGCTTGGGCGCTGGTCGGCTCGATTACTACTAAGACTCTGGGCGACCTCGGCGCTGACGTCGTGAAGATCGAGAGCCGCACCCGCCCCGACCTGTCGCGGATGGACGTCCAGGTTTCAGCTTCGGCGCACGGCAATTTCGATGACAAGCCGTGGTTTGCGCACCTCAACTCGTCAAAGCGCAGCGTAACCCTGAACCTGAAACAGCCAGCCGCCTGGGAAATCCTGCGCCCGCTAATCGAATGGGCCGACGTGGTGGTCGAGAACTTCTCTCCGGGCACGATGGCCAAGCTCGGCCTCGGCTACAACGACTTGCAGGCGATTAACTCGGCTATCGTGATGGTCTCGGGCAGCGTCTACGGCCAGTCGGGCCCGATGGCGCAGGAATGGGGAGTGGACGGCACTGGCGGGGCATTGTCAGGCCGAACTTACCTGACTGGCTATGCGGGCGGCGATCCGGTTATCCCGGGGGCTGTGCCCTATGGTGATGTGATCGTCCCGTTCGTGATGGCTGCGGGTACGGCCGCCGCGCTTCAGGCGCGCCGTGAAAATGGCCGGGGGTGCCACATCGACGCGTCGATGTACGAGATCTGTGTGCAGCAGATGCGTCCTTACCTCGCCGCTGCGAAGTCGGACGCGAGGCCGCAGCGTGTCGGCAATGCGGATCCGACGGTGTTCTACCAGGATGTATTCCCCGCCGCTGGCGATGACCGGTGGGTCGCCATCAGCGTGTTCGATCAGGCGGAGCTGGAAAAATTGAAGGCTTTGACTGGTGACGACATCGGTTCCTGGACCGCAGCGAGGGAGGACACGGCGATCGTGGAGCAATTGCAAGCGATCGGGATTGCGGCCGGCGTGGTTCAGGATTGCCAGGACATGATCGAGGCCGATCCGCAGCTGGCGATGCAAGGGGCGCTGGTCGACCTGGACCATCCGCTGCTCGGACCATTCGGCCACATCGCCACCCCCATCCGCTTTTCCCGCGACGTCCCCGAACCGTATCGCGCGCCGCGGATGGGCGAGCACGTGCGCGACGTGGCGTTGGAAGTTTGCGGGCTGGAGCCGGCGCGTTTCGAGGAACTGCAATCGATGGGAGTGTTCGAGTGACCGCACAATCCGGGGTGCGAAGCCGCAAGACGCTTTCCTGCACGCAGGAGGCGACCGCGTTTCAGAAGGCTTTTGGAAAAGAACTCAAGCGCCAGGTCATCGACGAGGGTGAGCCGTTCGTCATTGCCCAGGCCGACACCCCACACGAGATTTTCCATGCGATGGATATCCCGGTGATCTCCAACCAGTGGTGGTCTGCCTACATCTCCGCAAAGCAGCTGTCGGGCCGCTATTTTGATGCGATGGCCGAAGCGGGTTATCCTGCCAACAGCTGCAAGTACTGTTCGCTCGGCCTGGCGTGCACGATAGCAAACGACCCGGCGACTGCGCCGTGGGGCGGCCTGCCAACGCCGACGGCGATCGTCGCGCGCCTGACGTGCGACTGCATCCAGCATGTCTTCACCCAATGGGCCGCGGCGATGGGCACTGATTTCTTCGCCATGGAAGCCCCCGCCTGGGAAACCAAGGCGCTCGATTGGTACACCCGATCCAGCACCGATTGGGAGAGCATCTACCAGCCGGACCGTATCGCTCTGATGGTCGACGAGATGGGCGACCTTATCACGCTACTCGAACGCAAGACGGATCGCCGGTTTGACCGGGCCAAGCTCGATGCGTTGATGCAGCGCATCGACGAACAGGAACACGCGCTGTGGGATGCGGCGCGGGCGATTGGCGAGGCCCGACCTTGCCCCGTCTCGATCGCCGAACAGATGCCCAACACAATGATCCCGCAGTGGCACCGCGGATCCGATTGGGCCGTTGCTCATTCGCGCAAGTTCCGCGACGAGGTTCAGGTCCGGATCGACCAGGGTCTGGGCGCGGCCAGCAACGAACGGCTACGGCTTATGTGGATCGGTGCCGGGGTGTGGCACGACCCGGGATTTTACCAGGCGTTGGAAGAGACCCTGGGCGCAGTATTTGTGTGGTCGATGTACCTGCCCTTCGCTGGGCCGCAATACATCCGCGAGACGCAGGGCCGAACGATGGAGGCGCTCGCGAGCCGAATTTGCTCGATCAACGAAGTGCTTCACCTGCCGCCATGGATGAACGGCTGGATGGTGAGCGAGGCCCAGCGCTGCGGGCTCGATGCCGCGGTGATGCTATTGCCGCCCGATAACCGATTATCCCAATCGGGGACCAAGCTGACAGCATTGGCGCTGGAGGAAGCCGGCGTTCCCGTGCTCATGATCGATGCAGACATGGTCGATGCCAATAACTGGGATCATGACAAGATGGTCGGGCTGGTCGCCGAATTTCTCCAGCAGCGAGGCCTTACGTGAAGTCGATGGCATCCCTGCTGTTGTTCGCATCGGCCCTGCTTGGCGCCTGCGCGCAGCCGACACCGGCGGGCGTCACCGAGCTCACGTATGCCACTCCCTATGCACCGACTCACCCTTTCAGCCGCGCGGACCAACGCTGGATGGATTATATCGAACAGGCGTCCGGCGGGTCGCTGAAGATCGTGCCGATTTGGTCGGGCGCGCTGCTGTCCTCCGACATGTCGCTCGAGGAACTGCGTCATGGCGTTGCCGACATTGGTCTGGTTACGCCGATCTACACCCGAGGCGGCACGCATCTGGTTCGGATTCAGTCGGGTTTCTACAGCGGGGCCGACTCGATCGATGCCCAAGTTGCGCTCTACACCTGCCTGGAAGCTTCCGTGCCTGAGCTGACAAGCGAACTGCACGGTGTGCATGTCTTGGCAGTACAGGGCGGATTGCTGCCAGGTGTAGTTACCAGCAAACGGCAGGTGAAAAGCTTGGCAGATCTGAAAGGCTTACGTATCCGCGCGCCGACCGAACTGCTCGCGGTGCTGCGCGGGCTTGGCGCCGATCCGGTAAACATGCCGATGGGCGAGGTCTATTCCGCGATGGCGCGCGGAGTGATTGATGGCGTGGTCGCGCCGATCGACACATTCAAGGCGCTGCATTTCGACGAGGTCGGCAATTACTATTTCAAGATGGCGATCCCACGCGGCGCCTATCCTTCGCGCGCGATCGGCGACGCCGCCTGGTCGCGGCTGAGCCCAGCTGAACGAGGCCTTCTGATGCGATCGCGCAAGGTTTGGGAAGATGCCCTGCGCGAGGAAATCGAGGCAAGCGCCGAAGCTGGTGCCGGTGCCGCCAGGATCGCCCAAGTGGAGGAAAGCGCGATCACTCCTGAAGAACAGGCGCGGTTCGACGCGCTTTACCTTGCCGATGCACAAGTCAACGCGCGCGGGCTGTCGGCCTTCGGCATCGATGGCCTGGATGCGTTTCAAAAGGCACGCGCCAGCGTCAGGGCCAGAAACGTAATTCAGTGCGGAGACGCCGCGTGAACCAGCCTTTGACCGGAATCCGAGTGGCCGATTTCAGCCACGTCATGGCGGGTCCTTTCGCCTCGCACTTGCTGCGCCTGATGGGTGCCGAAGTCATCAAGGTCGAGCCGAAGAGCGGAGACCAGTTCCGCAACTACAGTCCTGACCCAGGTTTTGAGGGCATGAGCCCGCCCTTCATTGCCGCCAATGTCGGCAAAAAGTCGATCGCGCTTGATCTGAAGGATGCGGTCGATGCGGCAGTCGCACGCGAGATCGTTGACCGCAGCGATGTGCTGATCGAGAACTTCCGCCCGGGGGTGATGGCGAGGCTCGGACTGTCGTACGATACCGTTCGCAAGACGAACGCGACGATCATCTATTGTTCGGTATCCGGCTACGGGCAAGATAGTCCTCAGCGGGACTGGCCGGCGATCGACAACATCGTTCAGGCGACTGCTGGAATGATGATGTTGAGCGGCGGTGAGGGCGAACCCCCGGTGCGTGTCGGATTTCCGATAGTGGATACTCTGGCCGGACAGACGGCCGCGCTCGCCATCTTGGGCGCGATCGTACAACGTCAGGCAACAGGCCAGGGTGCGCAGATCGACGTGTCGATGTTCGATGCCACTCTGGCGTTCATGACATCAGCGATTACCCCATACCTGGTCACCGGCCGCGCGATGAAGCGCATGGGCAACACTGGTTACAGCGGCCTGCCCACGGCTTCGCTGTTCAGCTGCAGCGACGGGCGGCAAATTTCGCTTGGCATCGTCCAAGACAACCAGTTCTCGGCCTTTGCGCGACTGGTCGGACGTGATGACTGGCTGAGCGATGAGCGCTTCTCCACCCCGGCGGCGAGGCGGGCGAACTTCGATACCGTTCACGACGAGCTGGCGGCAACATTCGCGCTGGGCGAAGCGGCAAAGTGGGAAGCCGAGCTTAGCGCCAATGGAATACCCTGCGGCATGATCCGGACGGTCAATGAAGCCGTCGATCTGGCGAGCGATGCCGGCCTGCTTCACGTCGCAATTCCCGGCATTCCGCAAATCGGTACGCTTGCCATTCCCAATGCGGGCTTTCGCATGGAGCCGGGGTCGCCCGGTACTGCCGAACCGCCGCCCCGCCTTGATGAACACCGTGAGGAGATCCTTCGGTGGCTCGAGAATGAGAAGGAAGCAGAGCTGACCAGCCAGCGGACAATCGGAGAGGACAGATGAGGACACTGCAACATTTTGCCGCCGGGATGCTCCTGGCGGCGCTGGCTACCAACGCAAGTGCGCAACAGCCGGCGGCGCCCCCACCCGGAGGCGCAGATTTCGCGAGGGCGATGGAGGAAGCTAACCGCATTCCCGATACACCTGGCGACGGTCCCTACTTGGCCGTCATGGAAATCGACCCCGGCTTACCCGATCACGTGATTTACCGTCCGGCCAACCTCTCACCGTTCGCTGGAGGAAAGCTGGGGGTCTTCGCGTGGGGCAATGGCGGCTGCGCCGATGATGGCGCCAGCTCGCGCCAGCATCTCGCAGAGATCGCATCGTACGGTTATCTGGTGATCGCCCCAGGCAAATGGCGCAGCGGGCCCAATGCAAAGGTTGCGCCCGAGCCCCCGCGCACAGCATCGCCCGGCGAACGCCTGCCGCCACCAGCGACAAGTGCCGATGACGTGCGCGAGGGCTTAGATTTCGCGCTCGCCGAAAATGCCCGGCCCGCCAGCCGCTATGCCAATCTAATCGACAAGCAGGCCGTAGCGGTCGGCGGATTTAGCTGCGGCGGGTTGCAGGCCATTTCGTTAGCCGCCGATCCGCGGATAAGCACCGTAGTCATCCAGAACAGCGGCATCTTTAACGACGGCGCGCAGTCGATCGGGGGAATGACTGTTTCGAAAGAAGCACTGAAGACCTTTCACACCCCGGTCCTCTATCTCCTCGGCGGTCCGACCGACATCGCTTATCCCAATGGCAGCGACGATGTGCAGCGAATTGCCGATGTGCCTGTTGCCTTCGTCAATCTTCCCTTTGGTCACGGCGGCACTTACGCTCGCCCAATGGGCGGCTCGGCTGCCGGGATAGTGGTCGACTGGCTCGAATGGCAACTGCGGCACAGCGCCAGTGCAGCTCGCAGTTTCACCGGCGCGAACTGCCGTCTTTGCGTCAATCCGGAAGTGACGATCGAACTCAAGAATTTTGAGTAGCTTAACGGTTTGCAGGTGCCGGGTGCCGGATCGGGCCACGGGGCTGCGTCAGACGCGTCAACGGCGCAACCACGCAGGGGCGTCACATTTCCTTGGACCTCGCAGCCGCGCCCGGCATGCCCCACGAAGTGTCGGGGACTGCCAATGCAAACGCGTTCGCTGAAATTCTGCATCTTATTTTGCTTCCGGACGCCAACGCCAAAGGCCCCACTGGTAACAGTGAGACTAAATTATCCAATAAATTCACCACCAAGTATCTGTCGGGCGCAGGGGATTTCGAGCATGTGCCGGATCTGGGACGACACCCCCGAGGGTGCGCAGGTCATAATGCGGATGCTCGACGCGATCGCCGACCTCCAGGCTCGCGCGGACTGAGGGACCAGCACAAGATGCGACGCGACCGTCGCGCGGCTACGGTGGGACGAAGAGCAAGAGCGAGGAACACCAGCAGGACGTTGCGCTACTCGCCCTGTGGGAGCGATGGCGGCACATCGCGGAGCCGGGGCGCAAGATCGACTGCCCGTCGATGACACCGATCGCCGGCGACCACGACCCGCCGATCGTCGAAGGTATCCGCGCCACAGCATCGCGCCCGCACGACTGACCGACGTTCCTAGGTGTCACGGGGAAGTTTCGGCGATTCCGCGTCCTCGAGCGGGTAGCGCCGATCCGCACGAGAGGAACGGCTGCTGTCGGGATCGGCTCTAGGTTTATGAACGACAAGGCGTTTCAAGGTTTGGTCACCAACTGGCTCGCAACGGAGGCGTATTCAAAGCTCCGATTGCCATTCCCCGCATGACGAGCGGAGTCTCGAAATACTACCAGCCGCAACTTACAAACTTAGATGGCCCGGCGTGGGTCGGCGCCGGCTCCCTGCCCAAAGCGCCCCAAGCAGAACCCAAGCGCGGTCCCAGCCGAAAGGCGCTTCCGCTTAGTCCTCTGGATTCGCCTGCTGAAGGGCTGGTGCCGCTTAGAGGACTCGAACCTCTGACCCCATCATTACGAAGGAAGCTCAAGGCTTCGCAAAACTCAAGGAAAACCGAGCAAGGGCGGCTGGTTTCGAGTGCCAATTTCAGCTTGGCCCAAACAGGACCCAAAGTGGCCAGAGGTCGCAAATGGGCGCCGTCCTAGCCAAAGTGCTTTGGTAGGGAGCCGAAACCAAAAGTGACCTCCCGCATACCCGAGAACGCGTTCATTCGGGCTACGATGGCGGTCACTTCAACATGGGGACTCCTCGATGGCAGATTCAATCCGCTCAATGGGTTCAACAACGCGGCGCGCGACACCGCAGGGCGATTGGCAGAGTTCGCTAAAAGCCACGATTCGAATGCTAAAGCACGCCGCGCACGCCTTTCTCCCCCTCACCCGTCAAAATCGATCACTCGGCTTCCTTCGCAGTTCCAGCCAGCGCCGCAGTGCCATCTGCTAAACTCGTGACCTTTTCAAATCCCGCTGCGGGAGCGGACGATGCAGCGGAAGCCAACGTGGCTAGTCGAGGTGTCGATCGCTTCCGGATGTCGCGCTGCAGGACGGTAACGCTGGCAATAGTTGGTGGCGCAGAGATGCGAGCCACCCTTAAGGACCCGACGCGGGATAGGTGCGGCCGAATGAGGATCGATGCTGTCATGACGGCGCCCGCCGTGGGGATTGGCCGGAATGCAGCATGCGCTCTTGGTCTTGCGTTCGATTTTTGGAATTGAATACCAATCACTTGTCCACTCCCAGACATTACCAATCATGTCGAAGAGGCCATAGCCGTTGGGGGGATAGAATTTCACGGGAGACGTCCGTTCCCATCCGTCATCCAGCGTGTTGGAATGAGGGAACGGGCCCTGCCAGTAATTGGCCAGCATGCGACCCTCCGGCGCGAGCTCTTCGCCCCACGCGAATTCCGCGCCGTCCAACCCGCCACGTGCGGCAAATTCCCATTCGGCTTCTGTGGGAAGCACCTTGCCGGCCCATTTTGCATAGGCTTCGGCATCCTGAAAAGTGACGTGCAATACTGGATGATCTTCAAGACCCTTGAGACCGCTGTTCGGCCCGAGCGGATGGCGCCAGTCGGCACCGAATTCGAAACACCACCATTGCGATGGATCGCCGGTTTCGACCGGCATTGCCGTAGGGTGAAAGACTGCCGATCCGGCTTGGGCCATTTCCGGCAGCATGTCTGGATAGTCCCGCGGGTCAGGCGGAAGTTCCGCGAAAGTCACGTAGCCGGTCTCTTTTATGAAGCGGGAAAACTGTGCGTTCGTGACCGGCGTTTCATCCATGAAGAAGGAGTCGACCCGGATTCTGCGAACCGGCGCTTCCTCGGGATAGAATTGCTCAGAACCCATGGAGAACGTACCGCCAGATACAAAGTGCATACGATCCCGCACGACGTCGACCGGGCGAGGAGCCTTCGAACTCAAGCTGCGCCCTGCAAGCCCTAACCCGTCGGGGATCACGCCAATTCGACCTTTTTCTCGACCAAGAGACTCGCCGCACCGAGCAAGCCGGGCTCTGGATAGGCAATCAACGCAATCGGGATGCGATCCATGTAGGCTTCTAACCTCCCCTTTGCTCGAAACCTCTGAAGCAGGGGCGAGAAATCAACGCGCCCCGCAAGCCGGGATAGCAGTCCCCCAGCAAGCACCACTGCAGTGGCTCCATGCGCCAATGCGATGTCGCCGGCAAAAGTGCCGAGAAGGCCTAGCCAGCGTTCGAGCGCAGCAACCGCCAACGCATTCTTGCCATCAAGTGCCTCGGACCAAAGGTCAATGTTCTGCGGCGGCGACATCACTTTGCCATCGCGCCGACCGAGGGCCAGATAAATTTCCGCCAGTCCCGGCCCTGAAACGAAACGCTCAGCCGAAACACGGCCACGATTTTCCATGAGGGTGCGCAGGAGGTGGATTTCGATGTCGTCTGCTGGAGAAAAGCCAACATGTCCCCCTTCACAGGCGACAATCCGATCTCCGCTTGGCTCCCGCACTAACATGCTGACCCCGAGGCCCGATCCTGGACCCACAACTGAGATCGCACCCTGAATGGCCGGTGAAAAGCCTGGGATGCCTAGCGGTATGAATTGTTCGTTCGGAAGAAGAGCGATGCTCCGTGCAATCGCTTCGAAATCATTGAGGAGATGGAGTGTATCGACACAGAGTGTTTCTGCGAGTGAGGATACCTCCAGCTCCCAGTGATTGTTCGTGAGTTTCATCCGATCACTAGCGATCGGACACGCCAATGCAATGGATGCGGTGCGCGGGCGGCAAGGCAATTGCGAGATGAAACTTTCGAATGCACTATCGAAACTCGAAAAGTCCTTCGTCGCCAGGATTCTTGTTGTTTCCAGTATTGGAAATCCATTTGCGTCGCGCACAACGGACGCGAAACGAGCATGGGTTCCGCCAATGTCCGCAACCACTCCGATCATTGACGATTCCTTTGTCTAACCCTGTTTGTCGCGGCTATCTTTGGCGAGCTTCTGGAGTGGGCGAAAACTATCGCCGAGGGACGATGCCTGCGCCGAAGGGATAAAGCGGCCTTAGGCTATCATCCGGCAGCGCGGGATCCTGCGCTTGCACTGCGGCCATCGAACGCGGCAGTTCAATCGGCAGGCGCCCGCGCGCCTTTGCCTTTCCGAGCAGCACATCAAGCACAGCCGCGTCGCTTGCGCCGAAATTCGCCAGAATCACGCTCGCCTTGTCCTGGGCATTGGTGAGGATCGCCGGGCGATCAAGGAAAATGGCGAGCGCCGTCGGCACATAGGCACTGGCGTGTTTGAGCGCCTCATAAGCTGGATCGCCCTCGCGGAAGTCGAGCCTTCCTTCCTTTTGGCGACTTCCGAAAAAATGGTCAGGGTGCAGCATTTCGGAGGGGGTCTCGGCGCGCACAATGGCAAAGTCCGCCTGGGCCGGATCATTGACGACCTGAAGGCCAGCCGCTTGGGCGACCTTCGGATCCACCCCGAATAGCCATACTTTCCCGTCGTTAGGGAAAGGAAGGCTGCGACCTCTATTCTGGAGAAGAACCTGCGCGTTGCGCTGCGTCTCTGCGGCAAGCGCCCAATCTGCCTTGGCGCCCAAGATGGCAGCGGCATGGTCAGGATCGACGAAGGGATCTTCGAACAAGCCTAATCGAAATTTGGCGATCAACACGCGGCGCACCGACTGGTCGATCCTGGCCTCACTTATCTCGCCCGCCTTGACTGCCTCGATCAAGGGTTCGACATCGTCGGTGCCGCCGAACTGATCGAGCCCGGCCTCGATTCCTTTCACATAGCGCTGCCGCACGCTCAGTTCGCCGACACCCCAGGATGTCGCAATGTCCTGAGGGCGTTGCGGATTGTCGGTCGTCGGCGCGCGGCAGCGCTCGTCGCAATCGCGCGTGATCGCCCAGTCGGAGAGAATGATGCCGTCGTAGCCCAGCGTGTCGCGGAGCAGGCCCGTCAATAGCTGACGGTTATAACCAGGGGCCACTGCTTCGAGCGGCTCGCCGTCAAGAGCGGTGTCCTCCAGAATTGGATAGGCTGGCATGATACCACCAGCCTTTGCAGCCAATGCACCGCGAAACCCTTGGATATGGAGCCCCAGCGCTGAACCGGGCCGGGCAAACCGACCGTAATAGTTGTGCGCGTCGAAACCTCCAGGCTCGGCGCCATAGCCAACCCAGTGCTTGACGACGGTTATAACGCCATTGGGTGTCAGCCGGGCAGCACTGCCTTGAAATCCGGCAACATAGGCGGCCCCCAGCTCACTGACGAGCGCGGGATTGCTGCCGAAGGTGCCGGTGATACGGGGCCAACGCGGTTCGGTCGCCAGATCGAGCTGAGGCGACAAGGCCATATGAATTCCGACCGCGCGGTATTCCTTCCGAACGATGTCGCCAAAGCGACGGACGAGTTCCGGATCGCGCAAGGCGGCGAAGCCGAGCAGTTCGGGCCACTGAGTGACGCCATTGGCGTTTTCGGAAGCTCCAAGAACATATTGGAAGTGGTTGCGCGGATCGGTGCTGATCGTCACCGGAATACCCAGGCGGGTATCTTCGGCAATCCGCTGCGCTGCATTGTTCTGAGCCGCAAGCGCGGACGGCGGCAGCGCCAGACGCGTAATGAAACTGGTGACATGTTTATCATCGACCAGCCCGCGCAGAGCAGCCAGATCGTAGCCATCCGATTGACCAAGCGCGCTGTCGAGCCCCGGCAGAGTCGAGTGCATCAGCGTGCCAACCTTTTCCGCCAACGTCATGCGCGACACGAGGTTGTCGGCCCGAACCGCTGGCTCCAGTCGCCAGTCCTCATAAGGGGTCAGGTGGCCATCGCCGTCAAGATCGCGGAAGCGCAACCCACCAAGCGTGAGAATCGACTTCGCATCGCTGCCGATCGACGGCTGCGGCAGGGTAACCCCCGCCTCAGCCGCGTTCGATCCGGAATGGGCGGAACCGGCCGTCCCTGCCGCCAGCGCAGTGACGGCAGCGATAGCAATTCGCTTGGCAAGAAAATTCAATTTCGCTCCCTCTCGTCAACCCGGCCGGCGCATGAGCCGGGTCAGAATCGGAAGCCCAACCGTACGCCGTAAGTGCGCGGATCGCTCGGCGTCACGAGCGACACGCCTTGTGAGAAGCCAGCCGTACTGACCTGGATGTCGTTCTCCAGATTGTTCGCATAGCCCTGAATATAGTAGCGACCAGCGGGCGCCGTGAACGTCACTGACAGATTGCTCCTCGTGAAACCCGGCTGACGGAAACGCTGCCCATTGGTCTGTGAGGAAAGGAAATATTCCGAGCTAATACGCGTGTTCGCCGAAAATTCGAGAGTCGCTTCGCTCTGGAAGTCGTAGGTATACGAATAGCCCAGAGTGCCCACCCATTTAGGAGCACGATCCAACGATAGTCCCGCAAAATCTGGAGGAACTCCGAGCCCAAGTGGCTCGTAATCCGTGTAGTGTGCATCGAGGTAATTCACACCGGCGTTGAAGCGATGCCCTCCGCCAGGGCTGACGATCGTCTCGAGCTCAAGCCCCTTTACGGTCGCCGCAGCAGCGTTTTGCGTAACCTGTTGCGGAACACCATTATATGCACCGATCGAACTGACCTGCAGATCGGTATAGTCATAATAAAACGCGCTTGCATTCAAGCGAACCATATTGTCCGCAAATTTGGTCTTCAGACCGACCTCATATGACGTCAACGTCTCCGGCGCATAGTAAAGCGCAGCATTTGGTCTTGGATTGGCGCAGTTTGGCGTTCCAGCTTCGCAACCGCCATTGAACCCTCCCGCCTTGTAGCCGGTGGAAACCACGCCATAAAGCAGGGAATTGGCGTCAAGGTCGTAGTCGAGGCCCAGGCGCCATGTAAATTTCGATGACGATGTCGACGCATCGTTCGGGGAAATCAGCGCGTTGGTCACCGGATTGTAAGTACGCCCAACACGGTCCTTGTCGTCGTGCGACCACCGTCCGCCCGCAGTGACGCGGAGCAAATCTGTCAGGCTGTAAATTCCCTGGCCGAAAAAGGCGTAACTTTTTGAATGCGTCGGCCCTTGCGCAAAGCCCACAATCCCGGGGAGAACGAGGCTGTTGTGCGAAGTCTCATCAAAATAATAGGCACCAAACTGGAATTTCAGGGCCTCGATATCGTTCGCTGCAAACCGCAACTCATGCGAATTCTGCTTGAAGTCCCCGTCAAAGGTGGAGGTGAAGGGACCGCGGCCATTGACCGATGCGTTGAGGCCGACTTGGCTGAATTCGCGATGTGAGCCGAGGTAAGTCATTGTGAGCGGGCCGACGTCCCAGTTGAGCTCGCCATCAATGCCCCAGGTTTTGCCATCGAGAGTCGGGTCCGTCGACAGATCATAACCAATGCTGCGAAGCTCGCGGGAGCTGTGCTGTCCGCCGATATATGCGGGGTTGGTGTAAGCCGGCGCGCCGCTCGCAATAGGCGCATAAAAGTTATTCGCGAGGACCACATTCTGCGGCGAGCCCTGCAGCTTGCTGTAATCGGCGCGGAGTAAGAAGTTTACAGAGTCGTTGATCGTAAACAACGCCTGACCGCGGACCGAATAATTATCCTTGTACGGATCGATTGAAGAGGTGTCGCCGGGGACCTTGACCAAATAGGAGTCACGCCTCTCCATGGCACCCGCAACGCGGAAGGCCACCTTGTCGCCTGCCGGAACATTGATCATCGCGTCTCCGCGGATCGTACCGAAATTGCCGACCGTGAAATTGGCGGCCGCCTCGAAATCGTCCACGGGTCGATTGGTAATCACATTCACAAGGCCGGCCGTCGTGTTGCGGCCATAGAGCGTTCCTTGCGGACCGCGCAGCACCTCGACGCGATTGACGTCGAAGAAGCTGACTTCCTGTGCTTGGGGTCGTGCGATGTAAACGCCGTCGAGCAGGAAGGCCGCCGAAGGATCGCCCTTTTCGGTGTT
>JBDSDZ010000192.1:0-21202 GCA_039920345.1 Croceibacterium sp. | reverse complement strand
TCGGCCTCGGGCCTCCAGCGCTTCGAAGCGGTGTTCACCCAGTTCTTCAACGAATACGACCAGTACCGGATCGATTCCGCACAGTGGGACATGCGTTACGGCGAACGTTACGGTGCGTCCCAGCCCGGCTATGTCGCGGTGCACAGCCTCGGCAGCCCCATCGTGGCGTCCACGCTGGCGGGACCGACGACTGTTGGCGAAGTCGTCGATCCGGACACCGGCGCGCGAATTCCGATTATCAACGTGCCCGAAAGCACGCTGTCGACTCCGATCGTCCAGCCGGTGCCGGAAGGGCAGCGCTAGGCGCCCGGCGCGCGGGATAATTGTTCTTCCAAGCCCGCGGCGTTTTCGCTAGGGCGCGCACTTCGCGGCGGCCTGGCCTCCGCGCGATACTGGAACGGGGCCGTAGCTCAGCTGGGAGAGCGCGTCGTTCGCAATGACGAGGTCAGGGGTTCGATCCCCCTCGGCTCCACCATTCCAGATAAAATCCTCGGGTTTCCGCAAAGCCGCAGAAACCCGAGGCGTTTTTAGACCACTTGCTACCCAAAGGTGTTACACACGGGGGTATGGAAGAAGTGGGCAAACCAACCGGATTAGTGCGCAGGAAAGACAGCGCATCATGGCAGTTTCGCCAACGCTGGCCGAAACATCTGCGGCGACCGGGCGATCCTGCTGAAGTCTGGATCAGCCTTGAGACCACCTCGCATCAAGATGCGTTGAGGAAGCTTCCCGAGGCGCGAGAAGCACTCCAGCGTCGCTTCAATCATACCGATCAGCAACTTGAGCGGTCAGGCATCTATTCCCGCACTCCTTTGCGCGCGCATTGGCCCTGCGATGAAAGTCTAGAACTGCTGCGCTCCGATCAGGCTGCACCGTTGGCGCGTGCCTATTTCGCCGAGGCCATTCGGAGCTTGGATGCGGATGTCCCAGTATTATGGGCCAAAGGTGACAGCGAATGGCGATCTTGGCGTGCCGAGCTTGACGATAGGCTGGCCCGACTGACCGGCCCGGAAACCGCCAGTAGCGACGGTAGCGACGATCTCGTGATGGGTGAGATGATCAGTGTGCTTCATAAGGCGGGCTTGCGAGCCTACCCGTCGAGCGAAGCCTGCAACCTGTTGCACAACTACCTGCGGCGGGCGATGGCGCAGACCCACAGGATCATGCTGTCTCGGTGGGACGGCGATTACTCCGATCTGATTGAGGACGATCTGTTCGCTCGTCGCTCGTGTGATCCGCCAATGGACGATCCAGCGGCAATGAAAAGCCACATCCCGGTCGGAGTGGAGGCGCAAACCTTGGAGGCTGCCTCTGAACGCTATTTGGCGACGCTACTGGCCAAACCGACGCAGGATAAAACCAAGGATCGCTACCGCGCAGAACTCAAGCACATCGTCGCATTTTTCGGGAGGGACATGCCGGTCTGGCGGCTGAACGCCAACGAGTGTGAGCGGTTCAGAGACAGCTTTGCGCTGCTTCCTCCGAACTTCGAGGACAAGATTAGAACCGGTAAAGAGATTGCGACCATAGTTGCAACTCGCGCCGACGGCGATCCGGTGCTGGCATGGGCTACCCTCGACAAATACCTTTCACAGCTAACGCGCTTTCTGAAGTGGGCGCACAAGCGCGACTATGTTGCGAAAAACTATGCCGAGGACTTGAAGCCGCTCACTATCAAGCCCGATGGCTCGATGGCCAAGTTGCCGTTCGAGGATGTGGAGCTTCTACGGATTTTCCATCGCCCGATTTACATAGGCTGCCTCAACGACCGGCGAGGGTTTGGCAAGGCGGGGTCGAACATCATTCGGCGTGCTCGGTATTGGGCACCCCTCATTGCCTTGTTCTCTGGTTTGCGGTGCGGTGAGATACTTCAACTCACGACGGCGCATTTCCGCGTCTCACCTAACGGGAATGACTTCATCGCGCTGACCCCGGACATGAAGTTGAAAAACGAGAACGCCGTTCGTGAAATACCGCTGCACCCGCTGCTGAAAGCGATTGGGCTCGTTGAGTGGGTCCAACGGAGACGCGATCGAGGCGAACTAGCTCTGTTCCCGGAAGTGCCCGCCCATTCCTCCTATGACGACCAGAGCACCCGCTTTTCAAAGTGGTATGAGAGTGACCTGCGGCACTTCGGACTTGGTGAGCGACGTGCCAAGCTATCCTTTCACTCCTACCGCCACACCTTCAAGCGCGCACTGGACCGGGCGGATGTCAGCGAGGACAAGAAGGAAGAAATATGTGGTTGGGCGAGAGGCAAGAAAACCAGCAGGCGCTACGGCACTGGTCTTGAAGCTGACGTGCTGAAACCCAGCGTCGAAGCAGTCGTCTACGGTGTGGACTTCTCTCACCTCTATGTCCACGCGCGCTTGGACGACTAATCCGCTATAGCCTTCCAAGCTCGCGAAAATGGCGGTTTCCTGCCGCTTTCCCCGTAAAAGCCGCGTGAACATGCTTCTGAAACGTCAAAGGCTTGCTTTGCCGCTGTGAAATGATGCCGACCTGTCCCTGCGACGTGTTGCAGCGGGGGACATCTCGACCAATCTCCCTTGCGCCCGCCCGCGTATCGGATATGTTCCAGCCGCTGACTTGTCCCTCATTCTCGCTTGGCCCGTTACGGGTGCAGGTAAGGGAGGCGGGGGCCATCTCGGGGCGATGAGCCTCGCGGTGCGGGTCGAGGCATCGGCGACATTGATCGTCGGCGCACGGCTTGGGGAACGCCCGCACGCCCCGGCTATCACGTGCGAGACTGGTGTTCCGTCTTTGGCGGCCTGTCGATCAGTCTCCGAAGATAAGTGTCGGCCGGAGCGGCGAGCCGCGCAAGGACTTGACGCACTCAAAAAGCTGTTATGCTGACAGGGGGTATCACGATGCGCGGACGCGGAGTTTCGACGGTGACCAGGAAGGGCCTCGCCCGGCTTGTGCTTGCCGTTTCGTCACTGTCCCTCATTCTCGCTTGGCCCGTTACGGGTGCAGGTAAGGGAGGCGGGGGCCATCTCGGGGCGATGAGCCTCGCGGTGCGGGTCTAGGCATCGGCGACATTGATCGTCGGCGCACGGCTTGGGGAACGTTCCGTTAGCCGGGGGTAACTTTGTCGACAGGCCCCACAGCTAGCTCCGGCTGCATCCAAACATCGCTTTGCGAGCGTGTGCGTTCGACCAGCGTCTTGGTCGACGCATGGCATGCCATTCGGCGAAATGCGGAAACATCGCAAACCGTGTCCACCAAGGAGGAGGCCCGCAAGTTCGGGCATGACTTGCCAAGGAACTTGCGACGTATTCAAGATCAACTGCGAAAGGGCTACCGATTTTCCAAGGCGCATGGTGCGACGCCCTCGAAAGGAGCCGGAAAGACGGGCAAGCGGCCGATAGTAGTCGCGCCATTACCGGACCGCATCGTTCAAAGGGCCATTCTTGACGTCCTTCAGGACGCCGTGGACCTATCGCGAGTGCACTCGGTGCTTTCCACTCCAACGTCAGTAGGCGGAATACGTGGACGTGGCGTAGATACTGCCATCGAGTTATTTGATGCCCGGATACTTGCTGGGGATCGTTTCGTTGCGGGTTCGGACATCTCGGGCTTCTTCACCAAAATACCACGTGGCCGGGTTATCGACTTCCTGCGCCTCGACACCAGCGAGCTAGAGTTTCTCGACCTAGTGACTGCTGCATTGACGGTGGAACTCGCGAACGCCGAAACCTTGGGCGCAGATGAGCGCAAGCTGTTTCCCACCGGTTCGGATGGAGTTGCACAGGGTTGCCCGCTATCTGCGCTTGCGGGAAACATTGTCCTCCGAGACTTTGACGCACAGATGAACGATCCGGCTCGTGGGATTACCTGCATCCGCTACATCGACGACTTCATCCTCGTGGGCCGCTCCCAAGAGAACGTCAGGAAGGCACTCGCGAGCGCGAAGGTTCAACTGGCGGCACTTGGGATGGACATTTACGACCCGGTTACTAACCCAACCAAAGCATTCATCGGTGCGATAGGTGAGCCGCATGTCTTCCTCGGCTACCAGTTGATCCCAGACCGTTATCCTCCTTCAGACGCCGCTTGTCAGAGCTTACTCGCGCGCATCGACGCTCTTATGCACGTTGGAAAGGCTTCTATTCGCAAGGTCGTCGATGGGCGAACCCTCACAGCCGCCGACCGTTGCTACGCTCAAACATTGGCGGCCATCGATAACACGGTGAAAGGTTGGCGAGGTTCCTTCAGATCATCGAGGTGTCTTGAAACATTCGGGCACCTCGACAAACAGGTCGAGAGGAAAATGAAAGACTTCGACGCCTTCTTCCGCACGACGTTGGCGGGTCTTTCCTTCTCGCAGCGTCGGCGGGCGTTAGGCGTCGGCCTTCTGGCGCGTTGACTTTTCGTAGCTTCACACACCGTGATGAGGATGTGGCGTTGATCCTCCAAGGTGCCCCGTCTAACATGCGCAAGGCAAGAGAGCTTCGCTATGCTCCCCGACCACCCCGCAGATGGAGTTCACACTGTCAGTTCGCGCACCCCGCAATCGCACCATCACTCCCACCGAGGCAGAGTGGGCCTCCGCTCGCCAAAGAGTAAGAGCCGTAAGTGAACTGCGCAGCGGAGACCGGGATGTCACCGTCCACGGTGATTACCTAGATGCAGCGCAAAAGATCGCTCCCGCTTCGGTTGATCTTCTGTTCCTCGACCCACCCTACAACCTAAACAAGAAGTTCGGGGACCAAGCGTTTTCGAAGCGCTCGGTAGAGGAATATAGCAACTGGCTTGGCGAGGTGTTGGATGACCTACTGCCATTGGTCAAGCCAGACGGCACGGTCTACATCTGCGGCGACTGGCATACATCAGCCTCTATTTTTAGCGCAGCAAGTGCGCGCCTCAACGTTCATTCTCGGATTACATGGGAGCGAGAGAAGGGCAGGGGTGCAAATAAAAACTGGAAAAATGCTAGCGAAGATATATGGTTTTGCACTCGTGGAAAAGAATACACGTTCAATGTAGAAGAGGTAAAACTTCGCCGGAAGGTCATCGCGCCATACCGCGACGCAAGCGGCGCTCCCAAGGACTGGAACGACACCGAACAGGGCGGCTTTCGCGATACCCACCCCTCAAATCTATGGACCGATATTACAATACCATTCTGGTCTATGCCAGAGAACACGGATCACCCCACGCAGAAGAGCGAAAAGCTGCTGGCGAAGTTGTTGCTGGCAAGCACGAACGAGGGCGATCTGGTTCTCGACCCTTTTCTCGGAAGCGGCACCACTTCAGTGGTCGCCAGAAAGTTGAACCGCCACTTTATTGGTATAGAGGCTCACGAGGAATACACCCTTCTTGCAGAACACCGACTAGAGATGGCGCTCACGGACAAAAATATTCAAGGATATTCCAACGGGGTGTTTTGGGAGCGGAACAGTCTTCGGTTTGCCGAAGCAAAAGCGCGAGCATCGTCTCGAAGGTCTAGGCAAGAGCAGCTTCTTGTTTGACGTCGAGCAAAGTCTGAAGGAAGGTTCGAGCCTGATCTGGATCGACAGCCGCTTCAAACTGCGGATTGCTCAACGCGCCTAAGTTCCCAGTAAGCTGCGTAACGCCTCTCGATAATCTTCCCGCCCAATGGAACTGCACGCGCGTAGCGGCGATAATCGAGGTCTCTAAGATCGGCAAAAGGCGGCCTTCCAAGATCCTTCGCTTGGTATCGATAGTCACTAGGAAGAACGCGAACACGGAGCCGGGGGTGGCGAGAAAATCTAGCGCGTTGTCGATGTTGTATGCCTTAGGGGCAGAAGCGCGATCAAGCAGCTTGGTCTTCACATCGATGATCAGCGGCCCGTCGAGGGTTCGTTCAATATCACCTAAGCCATGTGCGTTCTTTCCCCCTGTGATTATCTGTTCGATGGCGTTCCCCCGGAGGTTCACATTATCGTGCATCGCTGCGTCAAGCAGATCGGCGGATCGCTCGGATAGGATGCTTTGAAGTTCGGCTTCCACCGCTTGGAAGGCCGGATCGTCTAGTGCTGCCGCTGCCCGCTCACCGGCGTCTAGAAGCGTTGACAGTTGCTCCTTGGTGGGGCGGAACAGCCCGTCGCGAGCCACAATGCCATTTGTCTGCTCAACGAGCCTTTCGACGTTCTCTTGCCAAGTGAATGCCTGATGATGCGCGAATAGATCATCAAAATGGCCAGGTGTGTTTTCGATACCTTCAAAAGACGAGAGCACATCGCTCCCGTTGAAGCTACCTTTTATATTGTCTGTCCGAAGTTGATGAGAGCTATGACTGATCTTTTTCAGAAATGTTGCATTAGCTAGCATAAACGATACCGATTGCGGTCGGTTTATCACTAATACCAATGGCTGCGCATCGTGATTGCTTAGAGCCGAGAGGGATAAGACAGTGTTCGAAAATCCACCCGCTTGCGCCTCACAAAAGCGAAAGGCGTAGCCGTTGCCGATGAAAACGCTGCGCTTTTGGGTGGGTCTGAAGCGTTCGATGAACGCTCCTTGCAGTCCCGCCTTATCGATGTCCTGCGCGTCCACCTTCATTTGAGAAATATAGGAGATTGCATCCTGAAGTTCGCTCATGCTTCGTGGTCTCACATGTTCAAAAATCCCACAAGGCCCTGCTCCAGTGAGCCACTCGCATAGCTCGCTGATATTGCCTCATTGAAGTCGATGAAACGCCAGTAAGGCATTGTGCCACAAGCTCTAGAGCGATCTGATCCACGGCAGGCGTTGGGCCGTCACTCGCAAACCTGCAGTGAAACCCATAGAAAACCAAATGTTAGGAGCGGGCGGGTATCGCGCGATCTTTGAGTGTGCCGGGATGCAAGGGGCAATACCAGATGAACAGTAAGACAATGGGCTTTTTGGGCGCTGGCCTTCTGGTAGTGGGCCTATTCCTTCCCATCGCGACCTTGCCATTCTTGGGCAACGTCACCCTGATGAGCCATGGCTTCAACATCGTTGCCACGGGCCTGCTGATCTTGGGCTTGCTAAGTGGTTATCTCGTTTGGGCCGAGCGGCGGGATGCCCTGATTTGGTCAGGCGGTGCCGCACTCCTCGCTGTCATCTATATGTTTGGCCGCCTTCAGTGGTCCATGTCGCAAATGCGGTCGAGCTTAGCCGAGGGGCTTGAAGGTAACCCGTTCGGAGGACTTGCCCAGACTGCAATGGCTTCGGTCGGCTTACAGTGGGGCTGGTTGATCCTCGCTGCTGGTCCGGCGCTACTGGTCTACGTGGCGGTGCAGGACCGAAAGTCAGAAGGTTCGGCGCTGTTTTCCATCAATGATGGCGTTGAGCGGATAGCAGCGATCATCTCGGCACTCGTTCTGCTGATCGCCCCAGCACAAGATGCGTGGTCGCTAGTCAACGCACCCCAAGGGGACACTCCGTCAATCGGTTCTACCTCCACCGTGACGGCCACCCCAGAGGCGAGTTCCTCTCCATCGCGCGAAGAAGTGAGCTACATCAACAGCAGCCTTCGCTTGTATGAGTTCGAGGCAAAATACTACGACAGCCTGATGGATGGACGGGTCCCCGGCGTGGACTTCAAAATCAAGAACGAGGGCGACCGGACGATCAACAGCATGACCGTGAAGGTCGTATTTTTCGACAGCACCAATCAGCCCATCGCCGAGGAACTCTATTACCCGGTCAACGTCGGCGGCTTCAGTATGGGCAACGAAGGCAAGCCACTGCGGCCCAACTACATTTGGCAGCAGGAAGGCGACCAGTTCTATGCCGCCAAGGCTGTTCCCAGCGAGTGGAAAGAGGGTAACGCGAAGGCGACTATCACCGAGGTCAAGTTCGCTCCGAGTAGCTAAGCTCAACAGGCCACGACGCATCGGCCTCCCCACATGACGAGGGCTACTAAAAAACGATTTTAGTCGTTTGTTTTCCGTGACTTAGGCTTTATTTTGTGGCATTGCTTTTTGTCACAAAGAGGGCCTTATAGATGCTAATCGGTTATCGACGTTCGTCCACGGCTGATCAAATCGCCGGATACGACGCGCAAGAAGTCCAGTTGCTTGCAACGGGTTGCACGCGCGTATTTGGAGAGATGACGTCGTCCGTCGCACGGCGTGATGAACTGGCAAACGCGACTGCTTTTGCCCGTGAAGGCGACACCCTCGTCGTCACTCGCCTAGACCGATTGGCTCGGTCTACTGCCGACTTGCTCGCTATCGTCGCCACGCTGGAAGGGAAGCAAGTCGGGCTCCGCATCTTGGACTTCGGCGGAACGGCTGTGGACACCAAGTCGCCCACAGGAAAAATGTTGCTGACGATGTTCGCGGCGGTCGCCGAGTTCGAGCGCGCGATTATGCTCGAAAGGCAGCGGACGGGGATCGCCAAGGCTAGGGAGGAGGGCCGATACCACGGTCGCCAGCCAACCGCTCGACGCCAAAGCGGGCGCGTCATTGAGCTTCATACCTCGGGCAAGGGAGCATCGGCCATCGCTGCCGAGATCGGGATCAGTCGGGCATCCGTTTATCGCATACTGTCATCGAGCCCTGCGTCGTGATGGCAGGCGTCCCCCACATGTTCGCCGCGATCAGGTCGATGGCCGAGGATATGCACGCAATCGCCGCTGAAGGTCAGTGCCGCGACAACTCTCCCGACATTCAGCGCGTGCTGGTCAGTCAGCTTTGCATGACGATCACGGCTCTGGACGAGAAGATGGGCCACATCAAAGACCAGCTTGGCGATGGCCATGAATGATCGTCAGCCCCCGTTCGACTACGTCGCTTACCTCGACGCACTTCCCCGGCACGTTCTTGGGCCACCCCGGCCCAACGCGCCGACGCGTTACCCGGTGACCCGCTATCCGCTCTTGAAAGCCTATAACGGGTTTTCCGGCATCGAGCGCCGCCGTGGCGGGCATCTAGCGGGTTGGCTACTAGCGGCGGGCTGCATGACGGTAGAAGAACACTGCGACATCTGCGGAAAACGGGGTCGGCACGCGCTTCATGGAGACGTCTACTACGATGTGTCCCGAGACCCGACGCTGTGTAGACCCTGCCACCGTGCTATTCACATGCGCTTCTACCGATGGAGCGAGTGGCAAACGCTCGTCGATGCGTCAGCGGTCACCGGAAGCGAGTGGTTCGTGATGGTCCCGCGCCACGCTATCGACATCGCCCAGCACCTGCGCGACCGCTGGGGTTGGCAGGCCGCAAACCTAGAACAGAGCCCGATTTGCCCGTTCCCAGACGTCATCGCCGAGGCACTACCCGGCAACATGCTGCCTCACCCTGCGCTCTAGACACTCCGCGCCTTGGCCTCATTCCAACAGGCGACTGGCCTCAACACCCAGAGTTGCTGCGATCCGCTCTACGACTTTCAGCGTGGGATTGCGGACGCCCCGCTCAACATCCGACATATAGGATCGGGCAACCTCTGCCAGATCGGCGAGCGCCTCCTGGGAGTAGCCCGCCTCTTTGCGGGCTTTCCTCACATTGATGCCAAATCGCAGACATAAATCCATCCACCGCTATCGGTGACAAAATGGCCACGAGAGCCACCCGCTATGAGGAACAATATTAGTCTATTTCGTCCAAGGCGGGGTAGGTTTCGCTGGGCTCATTTGGCAGGGGAAAAATCATGAGCAGGATCGACCACATTCGTGCATGGATACTGAAATGGTCTGGTTGGTTCTCGATCCTGTTCCTCTTTATGGCGGCTGTGTCATATTGGTTGATGGACGCAAAAGCCTCGCCAGTCGCATACCTGTTGGCCGCCTTCATGATGTGGTCCAGACCTTTCGAGGAGAATAGGGCGAAGGGGAAGCCAACGCTGTCAGACACGGCGCGGATCGCCATTGGCCTCACATCCGCAATGGGAGCCGTGTTGTTACTCCCGAAGTCCGATGTCGCCAATGTCGCGAAGTTTGAGAATGTCGCGGCGAACGCGGATATTTTCCCAGAAGTGCCGGAAACTTCCTGCGGCGCGAATGGTCACGTTACCCGGACAGACTTCGCAGTCCAGACGACAGTGCCGCTGCGCACCCGTCCTGATCCCAAGGCCGATCAAGTCTCGATACCATTTGGGGTCGATCAGGAAGTGAAGCCCGTTTCGATTGATCAGACAATGCCCGTTCGTGAGTTCTGTCGTTCCGGGCAGTGGTCTAAGGTGCGCGTTCTAATGCGTCCGAGCGACATTGGCCGCGCGCAGGGCTGGGTTCCAACCTCCGCATTGCGCGCGGTAAAGACCGATCCTGACGGACGCCGGATATACGAAGCATCTGATATTGAGTTTTCCGATGGGAGCCGCCGCTATGAAGCCGCGACGGTAGCGGTCATCAACCGAGTAATGGCGCAAAACCCGAAATGTGATGCAATAAACAACCTCATCCTTGTTGATCAAGATCGCAAGGAAGCGAAGCTACATTTCGCATGTTTCGGCGCAGTGGAGCGGGGTATCGACTTCACTCCCGCCGACGCAACCAATGGGCGCAGCTTTGCGCCAGCGAAACCCGCCATATCGGCCCGTCCGTCTGGACCCGGCCAGCCAGTCCAACCGATTGCTCTAAGTGATGCGGTGCTCGCTTGTGAGGACGCCGCCCGAGATCGGATCACCCACTCGTCGACCGCCGACTTTTCAATCTTGGGAGCCGACTTTCAATCAAGTGATGACGGCACGTCCACCTTCACAACGACATTCACGGCCCGGAATGGCTTCAACCTTGAACTGAACTTTCAGCTACTCTGTGAGTTTACCGGAAGCCAGATGACCGACATCCAGATCGTCGAAGCAAAGTGACGCTGCTTTTCTAAACGGGATCGTGCGGGCCGCAAGTGTAAGACCCGCGCGCGACTGAAGCGCGCGGATCAGGTTGCGGCAATCTAACGCCTTCCCATTGACAACAAATCGTCCATCATCTGACTGGGCTGCATCCTGCACGCTCCTCTATAGAGATGCAGTAAGGCAATGATGAGGCTCATAGACCCATGACCGATAGCTGTAGCTGATGGCAGTGGCTGCTGGGCGGGGTGTAGTTCGCGTCCGTCAACGGAGCCGGACGGCCCTGCGCGCGTTCACTGACCCGCTCCTGCCTACATTTCAGGAAACCGGCGTGGACCTGCTTCAGGTCCGCGTGAAAGGCGCTTGGCAATCAAATAATCCAAACGTCTCCGGGGCAGACTACCGGGCAATCGTCTCGGCATACGATCCGCGCATCGAATGGCTCAAATCGCCAAGCCAACAGCCAAACGGTCTGGAGATCGGCACTCGTTCTGATGCGGCGACGACGATCTCGTTTCAAATCGTCGTCAAGGACGTTGGAGATAGCCGCACGAACATCTCGATCCACTATCTCGGCAACCCCACCCGCACGCTCGCACATCTCCTACGACGGTATCGTGGCGATAGCGGTTGCGCCGACCGCATGAGCGAACTGTCGACTTGGGACTTTTTCAGTAAGTCGCGAGATGTCCCGGTCGGGTTAGACGGAGCGGACAACTTCATCGCTGATGCAGACGCGGCCTTGCTCGCATTTGGGGATGACATATTCACTGCCTTCCTCCCCACCTATGTCGCCAAGTTGCGGGCGCTAACTATGGCGTTGCTCTCGCATGATCCATTCGAGGAGGTGCACTCCGAAGAAGGTGGCGCAGACGTGCTGACATCGGACGATGGCATCGTCCGTATTGACTGGGATCGAGCCCAAGCTCCGCAGATGGAGACCTACTTCGAGAGGTATCATGGCAGTGCGCGTGCGGTGGTTCGGAGCGCAGCACAGAATGTCCTGACCAAGCTAGACCACGCTATTGTCCGGCATCATTTGTCAGGTGCGAGCTTCGAGCGGGAAAGCGATCTGTTTTCGATGCGCTGCCAACTTCCCTACGACAAAACATTGTCGGTCTACGCTAAGGTCGGGGACAGGCTGCGCTTCGAGATCAGCCGAAAGAGGGCCGGACGCTACACTGATCCGCTGCAACCGGGTCCATCGGGTCGCCTCCTGTCAATGTTCTCATCGGAACGGCGCGCCTTGCTGACCGCTTGCCGATGGCAGGTCGTCGGCGAGCTATTTGCCGAGCATCAAGTGCCGGTAGCCGATGACCTGCTCGCCTTGATCGAGATCGTCAATCGGTGCTGCGCAACCGTGGGGATCGCAGCCGAGCCTGTTTTGGAAACACTGATGATCGACGGCGGATTGAGCATGACATCGGAGAACAGTGCTGTTGTCCACGCGCTTGCCCATGCCGGATTGATCGCGCGAATAACGCTTCGTAGGAAAGATCATCCGCTGCCGCGCCGGTATTCTCTCACCCCTCGATATTTGGCTGCCCATCTCGCGGTCCTCGATGCACTTAGCGGCAGCGAAGGCGGCTGATCTGAAGTGGTCCCCGGAGCGGTTCAGCAGGGCGGCGCTAGAGCGCGTCGGGCTTACTGGCTGGCTCCCGTTCCCCGAAGCCCACAACTGGGCCGAGTGCCCGCCCACAGGTGGCGTATACTTGGTTTCATACGGTGGCCCGCATCCGGGTATCTTCCCGGACACCAGTCCCGCAGGTCGCCCCAAGGGCAAAGACCCGACTGTCGATCTTCTGTCGGTGACATCGAACTGGGTGGCATACGCCTGATCTGGCAGCTTCTTCATCCCGACATGCTGAAAGGTATGGAAGGAAAGCCACAGGTCGACGGATAACCACCCATTGGGTGCGCATCCGGTAAAGCACAGCAGTCCTGCCGCTTTGACCAAGCTATAGCGGCGGGAGGTAATCGTTCATCAACGTCCTGTTCGTATAAGCGCCCTCGCTTTGAGAGGGCGCTAAAATGAACGAAAACGCGTGGACTGAACTGGCCGCAGCGAATGGACGGCGACCCCTTTGCAGCATTATCGCTGCCACGACGCTATTTCTCTGCCTGTTCACGCCTTACCTGCTCGTAACCCTGCCGGTGATGGTTACAGTAGCTTTATCCATCGCCGCAAGTTTTCGCCGAGAGCGACCGAAATGGCTGCCCTATGTCGTGGGTGGCCTCGCCATCGCTCTTGTCGTTTCGGCAGGCCCTTCGCGTTCCGCCTTCGAGAGATCGGAACCAACACTTTCGACATCCAATGCAGTGTTGTATAAAAAAGCTTCTTGGGAATACGGGTCAGATAAGGACGAGATGCGGGGCGACGTAACGAACTGGGCAGCGATCAAAAGCCCGACCGACTTGAACCTTTCGCCGCCCTATGACGCGGCGAACGTTGCGGAGCTTTGGTTATGGTCATCTGGCGGTGACGCTGCCTTGTCGGTCACGCAAGGCCAGTTCACCTGTCGCAATGGCGACATGCTCCCAGTGAAGTTCGATAACGGCCCTGTATATGAATATGCATGCCGAGAGCCGGAAAGCGGAAATAGCGACACTCTGTATGTGAACGCGGCTTTTGAACCGGTCGGTGGCCAACCTGCTTCCTTGTTGGATGGCTTATCCAAAGCAAAGAAAATGACAATAGAAGTGCCATTCTATCAGGATGGCACCAAACAGATTACCTTCAATGTCTCTGGCCTCGACCTTTCACGGTTGTAACAAGTCGAGTTTGCGGTCGGCGCTTTTTGATTGAGGCGACGCGAACTCATCATCTCGATCTGGCGGAAGCAGCATCAAATCCGCCTTTCGCGGACAGCGTCTCCTGCGGCGCGCTGATGCCGGCCTCAAAACGCAACCTCCCATCGTGCAAACATTGCCAGCGACAGTGGCTTTCCATTGAAAAACGAACTAATGAAAATGGAATGGGAACGGCCTCATCATGGACGCCTGAACGACGTGCAAAGCAGGCGGAGGCGATCAGGCGCTGGCAGCCGTGGAATAGGTCCACCGGCCCGCGCACCGACGAAGGCAAGGCTCGGTCCAGTCGCAATGCGGACAAGGGCTTGGCTGCATTTGAGGACCGCATTTGGCAGGTTCGTTCGAGTTGCCGGGCTGAACGTGAGGCCGAGGCGGTCAATGCCTATGGTCACTTGCTGAAAATGTGGCGGTAGGCTCGTGTAGCGTTGCTAACAGATAGAGATGTCAGCCACTTGGTCCAATCCTCGTTGACGGTGTTACACATGGCCGCTACACGCGGCCCTGTAGTAAGATGGAAAAGTCGAGGTTTTTCCGCCGTTTTTCTAGTTTATTTGGCGTTCCCCCTCGGCTCCACCAGTCTTCGCGAAGCGAAGACTGGTCTCCAGTTCTACGCACGCGCATCCGCGCGCGCGATTTCCTCGCGCCTTCGGCGCTGCGGGCGGCCGTTCGGCCTTGCGGCCCGCTGGTCGCGGACCGGATTGTCCTTGACCTCACGGTCTTGGAGTGGTTCGGGCCGCGTCCAGCGGCTCGCAAGCGCGAACGCGCGCCCGGAGCCCCGCCAGGGGTGAGGATAGCCAAGGGGCCGGATGGCGCCGCCGGCGCTTGAGGCTAAACAAAGCATGCACTTTCTTGATCAGGCCAAAATCCACATTCGTTCGGGCGCTGGCGGCCCCGGAGCGGTGGGCTTTCGGCGCGAGAAGTACATCGAGTATGGCGGGCCCGATGGCGGCAACGGCGGCAAAGGCGGAGACGTCATCTTCGAGGCCGTCGCGGGCCTCAATACGCTGATCGATTTTCGCTACACCCAGCACTTCCGGGCCAAGCGTGGCGGCCATGGCATGGGCCAGAACCGCACCGGTGCCAGCGCTGACGACCTTGTCATCCAGGTGCCAGTCGGCACGCAAGTGCTGGACGAGGAGCGCGAGGATGTGCTCATCGATTTCACCGAAGTCGGGCAGCGCGTGGTGCTGCTCGAAGGTGGCATGGGCGGGCGCGGCAATGCCAGCTACAAGACGTCCACCAACCGTGCGCCGCGCCAGCACCAGCCGGGTATCGCGGCGCAGGAACTGGCGGTGTGGCTGCGCCTCAAGCTGCTCGCCGACGCGGGTCTTGTCGGGCTGCCTAATGCGGGCAAGTCCACATTCATCAACCAGGTGTCCAATGCCGGAGCCAAAGTCGGCGCCTATGCTTTCACTACACTGGTCCCCAAGCTGGGTGTTGTGCGCCACCGTGACCGCGAATTCGTGCTGGCCGACATTCCCGGCCTGATCGAAGGCGCTGCCGAAGGGGCCGGCATCGGCGACCGCTTCCTCGGCCATATCGAACGCTGCCGGGTGCTGATCCACCTGGTTGACATTACTGGCAACGATCCCGCGGACGCGATGCAGGTCGTCGCGCGCGAACTGGAATCCTATGGCGCCGGGCTTGACGACAAGCCGCAACTGATCGTGCTCAACAAGATCGACTTGGCGGATGCTGAACTTGTGGCCGGGTTTGCGCAGGAGCTGAAGTCGGCAGGTGCGGGCCGGGTATTTCCAGTTTCAGGCGCGACGGGCGAAGGCATTCCAGCGCTGCTCGACGCCGTGCTGAGCTATCTTCCGGCGCGCACAGCGACCGAAAATCCGGCCACCGCGGTGGCCGACGAAGACGACGATCCCGAAAGCGAGTGGTCGCCGCTGCCGTGAGTCGTATTCCTCTGCGGCGCAACCTCGGCTAACGCGCCGCGATGTCGATTGACCGCCTTGCCGATCTTGCCGATCCCGCTGTCGCCAAGCGGCTGGTGCTTAAAGTCGGCTCTGCACTGCTGGCCGGCGCCGATGGCAAGCCCGACCGCGTCTGGCTGGCGACACTCACCGCCGAAATCGCTCAGGCGCAGCTACGCGGACAGCAGGTTATCGTGGTCAGCTCGGGCGCCATTGCGCTCGGCGCGGCAAAGCTCGGGCTGGCGAAAGGCGGGCGCGGTTCGCTGGCAGACGCGCAGGCTGCCGCTGCGGTGGGCCAGATTGCGCTGGCGGGGTTGTGGAGCGAGCTGCTCGGCGAACACGGGCTGACCGCAGCTCAGCTGCTGCTGACGCTGGAAGACCTCGAGGATCGGCGCCGCTATCTCAATGTGGCGGCCACGCTCGGGCGACTGCTCGGTGCGGGCGCGGTACCGGTGATCAACGAGAATGATTCCGTCGCCACGGCGGAAATCCGCTTCGGCGACAACGACCGGCTGGCGGCGCGCGTGGCCCAGGCCGCGCAGGCCGATGCGGTGGTCCTGCTATCCGATGTGGACGGCCTGTTTGACCGCGATCCGCAGGTGGCGGGCGCTAAGCTTTTGCCGCGCGTCGAAGGCGTGACCGAGCAGGTTCACGCCATGGCGAGTGCAGGGTCTGGCTCCGGCCTCGGCTCGGGCGGGATGACCTCCAAGCTCCAGGCAGCCGAGATTGCCACCCGCGCGGGCATCGCGTTGGCCATCGTCAACGGCACGCATACCTCGCCGCTCGCTCGTGCGCTTGAGGCGGAAACGGGCACCCTGTTTGTGCCGGTCCGCCGCGACGGTGCGCGCAAGGCGTGGCTCGGGGGCCGGCTGCGGATGAAGGGCACGCTCTCGGTGGACGAAGGCTGTGCCCAGGCCCTCCGCAAGGGCGGCAGCCTGCTCGCCAGCGGGGTGACTGGCGTCGAGGGTGAATTCGCCCGCGGCGATGCGGTCACCGTGTGCGATCCCAATGGCCGCCCGCTCGCGCAAGGCCTGGCCGAATACGCGGCTGACGAGATCGAACGCATCAAGGGGAAGCGCAGCGAGGAGCATCCAGCAATCCTCGGCTATGCCCCGCGCTCGGCGGTGATCCACCGCGACCAACTGGTGCTGTTGTGATCATCGCGCTGACTGGCGGCACTGGTTTTGTCGGACAGGCAGTGTTCGACCAGGCGGCCAGACAGGGCGTTTCGATCCGCGCTCTGGCACGGCGCGAAATGGCGCTGCGCGATGGTGTCGAGTGGGTGCTGGGCGATCTGGCGGACAAGGATGCGCTGGCGGCCCTGATGCGCGGTGCGGACGCGGTTCTGCATGTCGCTGGGGTGGTGAATGCCCCCGATCCGGCGGGCTTCCATGCTGGCAATGTCAGCGGAACCGAGGGGGTGATTGCGGCTGCCCGGGACGCCGGCGTACGGCGCTTCGTGTTCGTCTCGTCGCTCGCCGCGCGCGAGCCGCGCTTGTCGGCCTACGGCACGTCGAAACTCCATGCCGAGGAAGCGGTCCAGACCAGCGGGCTCGACTGGTCCATCGTGCGCCCGCCGGCGATCTACGGCCCGCGCGATCGCGATATGCTCGAACTGTTTCGCATGGCGCGCTGGCGGGTGGTGCCGATGCCGCCCAAGGGGCGCACGTCGATCATCCATGTCGATGACCTCGCGCGGCTGCTGCTGGCGTTTGTGCCCGCCAATCCCGCCTTGTCAGAACGCCTATTCGAGCCCGATGATGGCCGCGAGGGCGGCTGGCCGCATGCCAAGCTGGGCGATGCGATTGGCCGCGGGGTCGGCCGCAATGTGCTGGTGCCGCACGTGCCCAAGGTGCTGTTGCAAGGCCTGGCGGTGTGCGACCGGATGGTGCGGGGCAAGAACGCCAGGCTGACGATGGACCGGGTCAGTTACATGACCCACCGCGACTGGGTCAGCCGCCGCGACAAGGCACCGCCGGGCGATGTCTGGGCGCCGCAGATCGCCACCCGCGACGGAATGCGCGCGACCGCCAGGTGGTATCGCGAGGAGGGCTGGCTCTAGCCCCAAACAGCGCCCTCCGGCTGCGACAAATCGCGACCAATCGGCCCCTTGCCGAACGCCCGGACAAAGCAGAACTTGGCGCCCGCAACGGGGAAAACCTCGCGGCGATTCCGGCACGCCGAAGCCGCACCTGGCTGGGAGAGTCTGATGAAGAAATGGACGATTGTTTGCGCGGTCGCGGCTGCGGGTTTCGCTTTGCCAGCCCTGGCGCAGGGCGGCCTGCCGCCTGATCCCTACGGCGATGCCACGGTGACCAAGGCTGCCGCTGAAGCGCAGGCGACTGAGCGCTTTGGCCAGCTCGATACCAACCACGATGGCTCGCTCACGCCCGAAGAACGCACCGCTGGCGGCGGGTTTGGCGGTCGCGGCCCGGGCGCCACGGCTGCGATGACCAAAGACGATTACGTCGCTGGGCAGATGCGCCGCTTCGATACGCAGGACGGTGACCACGATGGCCAGCTTACCAAGGCCGAACGCGATGCCTTTCGCCAGCAGATGATCCAGCGCTTCCAAAACGGCGGCGGCCAGTAACCTCGCTCGACAGGGCGCACCAACGCCCTGCCGACGTTCGAATATTATCCGCGACCGCAATAAAGCAAAGCGGCATTGCAGCTACATGCGTGATTGACTTTCCATTCCAATCGTATCACTTCCGCCTCGGGGAAAATTCTTTTCGGGGGGGCCGAATTGTCCAAGAAAATCCAGCCGGTTTCTAGGCGCTCGTTTGTTGCCATGGTGGCAGGCGCGGCAGCGACATCGTTTGTCGCGCGTCCGGCTCATGCATCTGACAGCGACCCCAACGATCCGATCTCGGGCCGTACCGGGCTGACCGATGGCGATTCCAACGATAGCGCGGGCAATGGGCGTCGCGGCCGGACGGGCCTGACCGACAGCGATTCGAACGATAGCTCTGGTAACGGCCGGCGCGGCACGACGGGACGAACGGACAGCGATTCCAATGACAGCGCGGGCAACGGTGGCCGCGGCCGGACAGGCCTGACCGACAGCGATTCGAACGACAGCTCTGGCTATGGCCGGCGCGGCACGACGGGACGAACGGACAGCGATTCCAACGACAGCGCGGGCAATGGCGGCCGTGGTCGGACGGGCCTGACCGACAGCGATTCCAACGATAGTTCGGGCTATGGCCGGCGCGGCACGTCGGGCGTCACCGACAGCGATTCCAATGATAGCGCGGGCAATGGCAATCGTGGCCGTACCGGGCTGACCGACAGCGATTCCAACGATACCGCCGGTAATGGGCGGCGAGGTCGGTCCGGGCTGACGGACAGCGATTCGAACGATAGCTCGGGCAACGGCAGGCGCGGCACTTCGGGCCTGACCGATGGCGATTCCAACGATAGCGCCGGCAACGGCAGGCGCGGGCGCACCGGCCTGACCGATAGCGATTCGAACGATACGTCTGGTTACGGCCGGCGTGGCCGCTGACACTACCGAATAAAGGCGCAGGAATGTCTGGAGACTTGCGGGACGGGGCACTCGCGCGCCTGATCGCGCCGCTTGCGCGCGAGGCGTTTTTCGAGACCTATTTCGAAAAGCGCCATTTCCATAATCCGGTGCCGGTGGCCGAAGTCGGCGACCTGCTAAGTATCGAGCGGATCGACGAGATCATCTCCGATTCCGAACTGCCGCCCACATCGCTGACGATGGCGTATTCGGGCCGCGGCGTGCCGCTGGAAGAATATACCTACGGCAACGGCACGATCAATCGCGGGGCGGTGCTCGACCTCTACCGTTCGGGGCGCACGATCGTGTTGCCGCAAATGCATTTCGCCGACGGCAAGCTCTACAGTTTCTGCCTCGCGCTGGAGCGGGAATTCGGCGCCCGGGTGCAGACCAATATCTACCTGACGCCGCGGGAATCGAGCGGCTTCGGGATCCATTACGACGATCATGACGTGATCGTGCTGCAAGTTTCCGGCCGCAAGAAATGGGAGATTTACGAACCCAGCTCGCAGCTTCCCTACCGCGGCGAGAAGTTCGATTCGAACCGCGACGTGCCGGGCAAGCTGGTCGAGGAATTCGAACTTGAGCCGGGCCAGTCGCTCTACGTTCCGCGCGGGTTGATGCACCGCGCGCAGACGGTGAGCGACGACTCTTCCTTGCACATCACCGTGGGCATCTTGGTCCAGACATGGGCGGATTTCCTGCTTGAAACGGTGGCCGAGGCCTCGCTGCGTATTCCTGGCCTGCGCAATTCGCTGCCGCGCTCGCTCTATTTCGATGAGGCCGCGCGCGCGCAACATCGGCAGGAATTTGCCGGGCTGTTGGCGCAAGTCTGTGAAACGGCCGACTTCGAGACCACGCGCGCGATGTTCGCCGACAATTTCGTGCGCGAGCAGGGACCACGGGTACGCGGCGGACTCAACGCGCTCAGCCAGGGCGTCGGCGAGGGCACTACCTTGGGTTTTCGCGACAACGTTCTGTTCCGGTTTGACGATCATGACGATGAAGCCGTGCTCACCGTCGCGGGATCGCGCATACCGATGGACAAGGCCATCGCCGCCGAGCTTAGGCGCATTTCGGGCCAGCCGTCATTTTCGCCCGGCGAGCTCGATGTGACAGATCGCCCGGCGCTGATCGAAACGATTGGCCAACTGGTCGCGTACGGTTTGCTCGAACAACGCGCAGTCTAGCGCGCCAGAGCCGAACGGCCGATCAGAACGCCGGTTCGTAGCCCGGAGGCAGCTCGCCTTCGTCGTCCGGCGCAGAATCCGGGCCGTGGATGCCGCATTCGGTCTTGTCCCACCCGCGCCAGCGCCCGGCACGCGGGTCTTCGCCCGGTGCAACCGACGATGTGCACGGCTGGCACCCGACCGACAGGAAACCTTGCGCCTCCAGCGGGTGGCGCGGCAGGTCATGTTCGGCGAAGTAGGCGTCGAGATCGTCCTTGGTCCAGTCACCCAGCGGGTTGAGCTTCAGTCTTCCGTCCTCGATTTCGAACCGGGGCAGGTTCTCGCGGGTGACCGACTGGAACGCCTTGCGGCCCGAAATCCAGCTATCGAGCCCGTCCTTGGCGCGTTTGAGCGGCTCGACCTTGCGGATCGCGCAGCAGCCGTCGGGATCATACGACCAGCGCAGCCCGGTCTCGTCTTTCGCTGCGAGCACCGCCAGGTCGGGCTGGACCACCGAACTGTTGGTCAGGCCGAGATGGCCGACCAGCGTGTCGCGATAAGCCAGCGTTTCATCGAACATCTTCAGCGTATCGACGAAGATCACCGGCACACTTGGATCAGCCTGCGCAACCAGGTGCAGCAGTACGGCGCTTTCAGTACCGAACGACGAGACGACCGCCACGCGGCCGAGGGTGCCCTCGGCAAACAGGGCGCGCAGCATGGTGGGCGCATCGACGCCCGCAAAGCGCGCGTTCAGGGCGTCGGCATCGGCCTGCGTAAAGCGCGCGCCGGTATCGATGCGGTCAACCGCGCGGCTAGCCATGACGCAATTTCCAGATCGGCACCGCCCAAGACGAACCAGGGGGGTCGGCGGCTTCCTGGTAGACGTAGGGATAGCGTTCGAGCGTTGCCGCGACATCTTCCGCATTCAGCGGCACGTCGGGGGCGAAGCTGTCGAAGCCGCAGCGGCGCATGAAGAACACCAGGTCCACCAGCACGTCGCCGGTGGCCTTGATTTCGCCGGTGTAGCCCATTTCGCGCAGCAC
>JBDSDZ010000191.1:0-5917 GCA_039920345.1 Croceibacterium sp. | reverse complement strand
GGTCGAAGAACGCAAACGAGAACACGATACCGCGCTCCCGGTCGACGGCGACAAAGCGGCGGTCGCGGATGCTGGTGACGGCGCCGATCAGCGATGTGCGCAACTGCTCGGCGCAGCCAGCGCGCGCACCCGATCCGGGAGGACCTGCGGTAACGATACCGTTTTCATGGCGCAGGCAGTCGTCGGTGAACGGATAGTATCCCTTGCCTTCGTTGCGCTGGATCGCCGAAAAATAGGAATTGCCAACCGCGATCAGGTCGGCGCGGCTCATGCGTTCGTTTGCGGGGACGGCCTGCAGGAAGCGCGGCGAAGGAGCGCCCATTTTCTCGACCGAGGCACCGGTTGCGCTGAACGGACTGCTGGGCGCGGCCGCGGCGGTCGCACCCAAAGGCCGGTCGGGCCGCGCGGCGATCTGCTCGACCTCGGTGATCTTGCCGTTCACGATCCGCAGGCGCAGCGCCAGGCCAACCGCCTCGGGCTCGCGCTGCGGGCCGGTGGCAGAGCTCGACGCCTGTTCCATCACCGTGCCGAGGAAGGCGACGTTCTGCGTCTCGGTATCCGGAATGTAGAACTTGTAGGTGCCAAGCCCGCTGGTGGTCGCCCACAGGCCTTCATTGCCGAGCGGCATTTCGACGCCGTTTTCGGTGAAGCGGGCGTTCGGCGCGAACAGCGCGGGATCGACCCTGTTGTCGGCCATTGCCTGCAGGTACTTGTTGACGAACCCTTCGAGGCAGGCGCGCTGGCAGGCCTGCTGCGCCATCGGCACCCCGCCCGGCGGTTCGGAGGCCGCGGCGGCCATGCTGGCGACGGCCGCCAGGGTTAAAGCCGCAAACGCGCTGCGGATCGATCGGCGCATCAAAACCCCTCCCCTTGGCGGGCTCTCCTCGCGGGGCGGGAGAATCCCTTTCACCGCGACAATAGCGCAAAACCGGGCGGCGGCTAGCCAAGCAAATGGGCTAAATTGTCGCGGCACTAGCGGCGCGGCTGTGAGATGTGGGCTACGGGCTGTCACCTTCCGGGTGACACCCTGTCAACCTGGCCTGGCTGGCGAACCTGCCACAGCAGCTTGCCGTCATAGGCGTTGCACCACGACCCGCGATACCGCCCGCGGAACATCACCAGCCGCACGAGCGGGTTCCAGTCGAGGCAATCGCGCGCCGGAGGTGTCACCTTTCGCGGCTCCATCCCCAACGCCGCATCCCACGCCGCCGCAAAGCTCTCCGCGCCGGGCCGCGCGCGCAGCTTATAGGCGCCCTTGCGGCTGATCCCCACTGCCTCGCAGGCGCCGATCACCGAGCCGGTCTCGGCCAGCATCCCCAGGAAATCGGCCTGCCGCTGCACCGTCCACCCGTCGCGCCGGGTGCGGGTCGGGACCGGGTAGAACGCTGGGACGCGCAGGCGGCGGTAGGGGCGGTGGGGAGTTAGAGGGGAGTTGGGCGTCATCCGGCAGGGTAGACGCTAGTTGAGGGTGTGTAGGAAAGTTGTTTTTATGGGAGGCGGGCGGGGCGGGACTACCAGAGTTTCTTGGTGTCTCCAGAACTGTAGCCGTCCGCCGCGTTGGCTATGTTGCTGGTGGCCTGATGATCAACCTCAAGAGTTGTTCCTCCTGCGGAATGATTTTCCGCTCGCTCGGCCAATTCGGCGCATCAATTGCCCGTGTTTTGCGCATCTCATTCACGATGTGACCCAGCTTGGAGCGCGTGATGACTGCGTCGTTTAGAACACTGGGCCAAACTTGGGACCAAGCCCTTCCTGCGGTCCCTGCAGAAGCAAGACTGGCAAGCAAAAGCTGACGTGCCTGGATCTCGCCTTCCCTCAATCGAACAGAGCTTCGGTCGTTAGGCACATCTCCATGCGCACCAAAGAAATCGCTCATGTTGGTCTTTTTTTCGCGCGCTGCCGCTTTAGAATTGGTGCGACTGGCAGCCTGCGCTTGCAGCGCAGCATTTTCGCTAGCCCTAAAAACCTCGAGCCCTTTTGGATGGCGTGTGAGGAAAATCAGCTTGTACAGAGTGCGGTCCTGTAAGGGTTTATCGACGGAGATCACTGGCGAATAGGTATAAGTTGCTTCACGGCGCAGCTTCTCGACCGCCAACGCTTCTAACCGATTCTCGCGATCGATCTTGGCGAGCGCATCCACCTCCGTGCGCCACGTCTTATCGCCTTCGCTCGATAACCACTTTTCAAGGGCAGGAAGTAGCTCAGTTCCCGCAAACCGATTGGCAAAGTCGAACATGAAGTTGACCAAGGCCTCTGAGTTCGACCGTGCAAGGAGCGGCAAGACCCGCTCCATGTCCGGAAACCCCTTGGGATCAACCAAAACGAAAGAGAACGCCCCGTGCGGAATCTCGTTTTGGATACGAGGAATTTGATCCTCAAACTCGCCTTGCAGAGGAAGGCATTCGATAGCCGGATAAGATGCCACAGCGTTTTTTAGCGCAGTGAAGGTCGCATCATCTTTTTCAACGAGGATCGCCTTCATGCGGACGTGCCGCCCACGATCTGCAAAAGAATCTTTCAGCGCCGTCATGTGCCTGAGCGCGATGCCGAATGAGGTATCATCGAAGTTCTCGCCAGCCGTTGAACGCCACGGACCGGCAAAACCATCCACGTACACAAAACTATCGAACGCGTGATTGCCAATGCGGCCGATGAGGGCTGGGAGGTACTTATCCAAGAATGTGTGCTTCACGTACGCCGGTTCGCGACCGACGTAGTGCGCGACGTCGATGGGCATCAGGCAGCGCGAACGCTGGTCGGAAAGTCATTCCATTCGCGACCATCCAAATCTCGTCCGCCGCTCTTTGGCCGAACGCCACCCCACTGCTTAAAGAAGAACGGAACATTCTGAGCTTCGCACGTGTCCCGAATCTCTCGCGCCCATTCGATGTGCATTGGCCTTGCGCCTGGACCGCTTTCCCCACCGGCGATGACCCAATGAATGCCAGTAAGATCAACTGGCCCGACAGGTCCGATCAGCGGCTCGACGGACAGGAAGCGGACCGCCGACGTCGCACCCTGGAGATGACTGATCCGAGAGGCGCCAAGTCGGTCCTCGACTGAAACGCCGTTCCAGATATGAGCCGGTGCCGGTCGCTCGGCATAGCGACCGAGCAAATAGTCGCGCATTCGGGAGCTGCGCTTCGTCAGAAGCTGGAACGTGTGCCAGTGGGCCTGTTCCATCGTGTCAAAGACTTGGTCGATGAAGTTGATCGGGACGCGCTTGTGGAACAGGTCGCTCATGGAGTTGACGAAAATCATGCGGCTTCGGCGCCACCGTAGCGGCTGCTCAAGCCGCTCCGGTCGAAGCGTCAGGTCAAATCCATTCTCAAACGGATGTCCCGGCACACCACGAAAGCGTTCAGAGAAGCGAGCTGCGTAACAATTGTCGCATCCGGCCGTAATCTTCGTGCATCCGGTTACCGGATTCCACGTGGCATCGGTCCACTCGATTGCACTTCCGTCAGCCAATCAACCCTCCCCAGAATCAGCGGTTTAATGACTTATCCACAGGGACAAGTCGAGAACGAACTGGCTTCAGGCGTATAACCACCACCGTGAGGATTGCGTTGAACACGGATGCTGAGGGATGAGTAGACGGCGTCGTGCCGATCCCGAGTGGCGCGAATTCGAGCGGCTGATTGCCCGGATCGAAGCGGATGCCGGACCACAAGGCATCGTCGTTAAGTCTCCTGATCGCGTCCGATGCAAAGTGACCGGACGCCTCAGAGAGGTGGACGCGACGATCCGCACGAGGGCGGGCACGTCAGATGTCCTAATCACGATTGAGTGTCGCCGACGCGCCAAAGTTCAAGATGTCACTTGGCTCGAACAGTTGGCTACGAAGCGATCCATGATAGGCGCCGACCGGACAATTGCGGTCAGCCTGTCGGGCTTCTCACCTCAAGCCGAAGCTGTCGCCGAGCGCCTTGGTATAACCTTGCGTCGCATCACGGAAATCCAGGTGAAGGACTTGAATCCTCTCCTTGGTCTCGATTTTGTGGTGTTCTGGCATAAGCGCTGCGCCTGCACCGGCGTCGGAGTACAACTTCATCGTTGTGAGGAAGGCGGCAACTCGTCCGAAAGGGATGAGGTTGATTATGTGTTGCCTAGCGATACCGACTTGTTCGCGGACATCTTTCACAACACAGAAACGGGATCGAGCTGCTCGATCAACTCGATCTGGCTCGAAGTGCAGGACTCGCTAAACCCGTATGCCGAGATCGAGAATGGGGCACCGCCTACATTCCGCACCGCACGTGTTTCCTATCCGGGCACTGTCATATTGGAGACGCCGTGCGGACCGATGCGACCAGCACTGGTCTTTCTCGGAATGGCCATGTGGATTGAGCCGGAATTTGTGACGCTCGAGCAAGCGCTAAAAGCCCAGTACGGTGACGCTCACGACATCAAGCTTCAGCGTGTTGAATTTTCGTCAGAACACACAAAGGATTGGCGCGTCTCGCTGCAAGCACCTCTGGACGCCACCAGCCTTGCCGATATTCGTACCGGTGGGAATTGGCCAACACACACTGAGGCCGAACCGGACGATTAAGGCTTCACTTTCCGGGCCTCCCCTTCACCAAATCCTCCACCACCCCCGGGTCCGCCAGCGTACTGGTATCGCCGAGGTTCCCCGTGTCGTTCTCGGCGATCTTGCGCAGGATGCGGCGCATGATCTTGCCGCTGCGGGTCTTGGGGAGGGCGGGGGCGAACTGGATTACGTCGGGGGTGGCGATCGGGCCGATTTCCTTGCGCACCCATGCCACCAGCTCGTTGCGCAATTCGTCGCTGTCCTCGGTGCCCGATGTCGTCGTGACGTAGGCGTAGATGCCCTGTCCCTTGATATCGTGCGGGACGCCGACGACGGCGGCTTCGGCCACCTTGTCGTGCAGCACCAGCGCAGATTCGATTTCGGCGGTGCCCATGCGGTGCCCGGAGACATTGATCACATCGTCGATCCGTCCGGTGATCCAATAGTAGCCATCGGCATCGCGGCGGCACCCGTCGCCGGTGAAGTATTTGCCGGGAAAGGTGCTGAAGTACGTCTGGAAGAAGCGCGCGTGGTCGCCGTAGACGGTGCGCATCTGGCCGGGCCAGCTGTCGGCGATGACCAGCGCGCCTTCGCAGGCGCCTTCCAGCACGGTGCCGTCGCTATCGACGATTTGCGGCTGCACCCCGAACATCGGCTTGCTGGCACTGCCGGGCTTGAGGTCGGTCGCGCCGGGCAGGGGGGTGATCATGTGGCCGCCGGTCTCGGTCTGCCACCAGGTGTCGACGATCGGGCAGCGCCCGTCGCCGACCACGTTGTAATACCATTCCCAGGCCTCGGGATTGATCGGTTCGCCGACGCTGCCGAGCAGGCGCAGGCTGCTGCGGCTGGTCTTCGTCACCCACGCATCGCCTTCGCGCATCAGCGCGCGGAGCGCAGTGGGGGCGGCGTAGAAGATCTCCACCTTGTGCTTGTCCACGACCTGCCAGAAGCGGCTGAAATCGGGGTAGTTGGGCACGCCTTCGAACATTACCGAGATCGCGCCGTTCATCAGCGGACCATAGACCACATAGCTGTGCCCGGTGACCCAGCCGACGTCCGCCGCGCACCAGTAAACCGGGCGCGATCCGTCGGGGTTGGGCTGGTAATCGAAGGTGTATTCGTGGGTCATCGATGCCCACACGGCATAGCCGCCGGTGGTGTGCAGCACGCCCTTGGGCTGGCCGGTCGAGCCGCTGGTGTAGAGGATGAACAGCGGGTCTTCCGCGCCCATTTCCTCTGCGGGACAGTCGCTGCTGTGGCCCGCCACCGCCTCGGCCCAGTCGATGTCGCGCCCGTCCTTCATCGGCACCTCGGCCCCGGTATGGCGCAGCACGATCACGCTGCGGACTTTGCCGTGGCTTTCGAGCGCGGCATCGACATTGG
>JBDSDZ010000190.1:0-19232 GCA_039920345.1 Croceibacterium sp. | reverse complement strand
ACGACAGCTACCCGGCCGAGTTCCTCTACGATAACCTGATGATCGAGGCGAACCTGATCGAAGCCGCGCGGCAGGCCGAAGTGGGCAAGCTGCTGTTCCTCGGCTCCTCGTGCATCTACCCCAAGCTGGCGCCGCAGCCGATTGCCGAGAGCGCGCTGCTGACGGGCCCGCTCGAGCCGACCAACGCGTGGTATGCGATTGCCAAGATTGCCGGGATCAAGCTGTGCCAGGCCTACCGCCGGCAATATGGCTGCGATTTCATCTCCGCGATGCCGACCAACCTTTACGGCCCGGGCGACAATTACGACCTGCTGGGCAGCCACGTGCTCCCGGCGCTGATCCGCAAGGCGCACGAGGCGAAAGAAGCGGGCGCGGCCAGTATCACCATCTGGGGCACCGGCACGCCGCGCCGCGAATTCCTCCACGTGGACGATCTCGCCGAAGCCTGCGTGTTCCTGCTCAAGACCTATTCGGACGAAGAGCATGTCAACGTCGGCTCGGGCACCGACCTGACAATTGCCGAACTGGCCGCGATGGTGAGCGAGGCGGTCGGCTTTGACGGCACGATCGAAACCGATCCGGGCAAACCCGACGGCACCCCGCGCAAGTTGATGGGCGGCGACAAGATTGCCGCGCTCGGCTGGTCGCCGAGGATCGGGCTGCGCGAAGGGATTGCCCAGGCTTACGGCGAATTCCTGGCGGGCAACGTCAAGCAGCCGGCGCACTGACGCAGGATCGCAGGGCATGAAGTTCCTGTTCCTCGGCCTCAACTACGCGCCCGAACCGGTCGGTATCGGGCCCTATACCTCGGGCCTGGCCGAAGCGCTGGTGGCGCGCGGGCACCAGGTCACGGTGATCGCGGGCAAGCCGTATTATCCGCAGTGGCGGCTCTACGATGGCTACGCCGACGATGCCGGCCCGCAAGTCGAACACGGCGTAAGCGTGACGCGTGTGGCGCATTACATCCCGCCCGAGCCGACCGGACTGAAGCGCCTGGCGCACTTGTTCAGCTTTGCCCTGTCGGCTTACGCGAAAACGGTGCGCGCCGCGCGCGGCAAGCCGGACATGGTGTTCACCGTGGCGCCGTCGCTGATGGCGGTTCCGGTCGCGGCGCGCGCCGCCCGGGTGGCCGGCGTGCCGCTGTGGGTCCATGTGCAGGACTTCGAAGTCGAAGCCTCGTTCGCCACGGGATTGCTCGGCGAAAACTCGATCCCCGGCCGGCTGGCGCGCGGGGTGGAGAACCGCCTGCTCGGCATGGCCGATGTGGCGTCATCGATCAGCCCGCAGATGTGCGCCAGGCTGGCCGCCAAGGGTGTCGCGCCCGAACGGGTTTACGAGCTGCGCAACTGGAGCAATCCCAAGCTCGACCATGCTGCGGCGGATGACAGCGCCTATCGCCGCGAGTGGGGGCTGGGGACGCGCAAGGTGGCGCTCTATGCGGGCAATATCGCCAACAAGCAGGGGCTCGACACGGTCATCGACGCGGCGCGCCACTTGGCCGCGCGCGATGATATCGTGTTCGTGATCTGCGGCGAGGGACCCAACCGCGCTAAGCTCGAAGGGCTCGCTGGCACACTCGGCAATGTCCAGTTCCACGGATTGCAACCGGAAGCGCGGATGGCTGACTTCCTGTCGCTCGCGGCGGTTCACTTGTTGCCGCAGATCGTCGGCGCGGCGGACCTCGTGCTGCCGTCCAAACTGACCAACATGCTCGCTTCAGGTCGCCCAGTTGTGGCTACGGCGACGGCGGGCACCGGGCTGTATGACGAAGTTGACGGGTGCGGCCTGGTCACCGCGCCGGGCGATGCGGCGGCGATGGCAGGCGCAATCGCGCACCTGGTCGATTACCCCGCGCTGCACATCAAGACGAGCGCAGCGGCGCGCCAGCGGGCGCAGGTGCGGTGGTCGCGCGATGCGATCATCGATCGCATGGAAGCGCGCGCGCTGGCCGAGATCGGGTGCCAAAAACCGGCTTGATCGGGACTGCCGTTACGGATGAGAACCGCTAAATCGGGCACGTTCGGACTACTTTTGTTCTATTTTTCTCTTTCCTACACAACCTTTTATCCATAGCTGGCTGTGGGTCTTCGTTGATTGAGAGAGGCCCGCATGACCCGAAAAACCCCCATTTCCGCGCCGACGTCCTACGTCGCCCCTACCGCCTCCGGGTTCGCCGACTCGGACGGAACCCTGCTACTGGTCTCGGCCGCCGAGCCGCTTCCGGTGACGCTGTCGCGCAGCAGCGATCCGGTGACCCCGCTGGAAGGCACCACGGCCGCATCGCTGGTCGTCGGACCGTTCGCGCCTGCGCCTGACTTGCCGCTGCACCTGGAATTGCAGGGCGACTGGACGGGCACGGTCACGCTGCAGCGCTCGATCGACAACGGCGCAACCCGCACCGGCCTGACAGCGGGCGGCATGGCGTGGGCGCGCTTTACCGCCAATGCCAACGAGCCCGTGTGGCAGGAGAGCGAGGCGGGGGCGACGTTCTACCTCGACATTGTGCTGGGTAGCGGCACGCTTGGCTACAGGATCTCGCAATGAGCGCGCTGGACTTTACAGCACGGGCGCTGGCCCTGCGCGCCGGCGCCCTGGCGCCGCTGTGCTTCGCCGAGCTGGCGCAAGCCCGGCTACCGGGTTTCGCCACGCGCGTATCGAGCAACGGCTTCGAGGCCATCGGCCTTGGCGCAGCGGATTATATCAGCGACACGATGTGCAGTGCGGCTCTGCAAGCCGCCCATCCTGCCGCCGTGTTTCCGGCCGCAGAGGGCCGGTTCTTCCGCCTTGCCGGCGATCCCAGCGGCTACGTAACGCCCGAACAGCTCGGCTGCCCGGCCTATGCCGCGGGCAGCGACCAGTTGCCCTTCATCCAGGCGGCCATCGCCTATGTCGAAGCGGTCGGCCTCAAGGGCGTGTTGCTGACGCAGGTGCGGTATGAATTGTGGCGCGATGCCAGGGTGCCGACCGGTGCCCAGTACGGCAGGGGCGTAGAGGGCAACTTCCTGGTCGTGCACGGCAAGATGCGGGTGATCAGCACGGCGCCGGGCGGCACCGTGCTCCATTTCAAGGGTCCCAACGGCGGCGACCTGGCGACCGATTTCGATGTCATCGACGGGACCGCCTGGGGCGATGGCAAAGTCCACCGCGGCAGCGGCTTCATGGTCTGGAACGAAACAGTCAATGGCGCGGCGGCCATCCCATATTCGCAATTGCCCTCACTCTACATCGAGAACGTCGAGCTGCTGACCGACATGATCGCTGATCTTGACCTGGCCTGGCCGGCGAGCGCGGCCAATCCCAACAGCTGGGACATCACCAACAAGGGCGTGTTCGCGCGGCCGGATTATCAGGTGGGCGTGATCGAACTGAAGGACTGCCGCATTACCGGCTTCCTGGGCGAGAATGTCTATACCGGCAACCACAGCCGCGGGGGCCTGCGGGTGCGCAACCTCACCTGCTGCGAATCCAACGCCCAGCCGATCAATCCCAGCACCGGCGGCTTGATGGATGTGGACGGCCTGAGCGCCACGCGGTGCGGGTTGGCGCTGGAAGGCTGGACCGGCGAGTCCGGCGGCCGGCTGGTCAACGCCAGCTTCAAGGACTGTCTTCAGGGTAGCTTTGGCGGCGGTTCGGGGCTGGCGCCCAACCTGGCGCCAGACGGGGCCCAGCCGATGCTGTACATCGATGCCCGGTTCCAGAACTGCGGCACATTCTTTTGCGGCAGCTACCTTTACGGGCGGCTGGTGCTGATCGACACCCGGTTGTTCGTCTACCAGACGAGTTCCAACGTGACGAAGATCGGCGACATTGACCTTGATGTGACAAGCGTGTGCCACAAGGTTTCGATGCCCACGGCGCTTACCTTTTTTGCCCGTTCGGACAGTCCGGCCAAATCGATTGCCAGCGTGAATATCCGGCTCAGCGTGATGCGTTCGCGTAACGCGGTGGCCAATGGTCTCTTCGTCGTCAAGCTAGTCAGTTGCCAGGGCTCGATCGGACCCAACGTCACGGTCGAACTCAGGACCAACAACCAGCTCTATTCCGAACCCGTGGAAATCCTGGGCACGCTGACGGATTACCGGGTTAAGATTGTCGACCGGGGTGTGGATGTGAGCCTGGCCCAGCAATACTTTGCGTTCGACGCGACCACCAATCCGACACTGGAGGGCGGTTACCCGTGGCAACGCGCGACGTTTGGCGGCTCGGCTGCGCAGTTTACCGCGGCGCTGCCGGCGACCGCCAATTTCAACGACGGGCACGAAATCGCCATTGAACACCGCGATACGGCAAGCCAGAATGCCACCGTTCTGGTCGATGGCAAGGCGCTGCTGGGTTACAAGGATCGCGCCAAGTTCCGTTGCAACAAATTTCCTGGCCGGTGGGATCTGGTTGAAGCCCCGCGACCGCGCAAGTTCACCGCCACTGTCGATATCGCGGCCACGGCGCTGGGGGCGGAAAGCGGTCCGTACACGGTTGCGGCGGCTGGATGCCGGCCGAACATGCCGGTTTCGGTCGCACCGCCGGCTGGCGGCGTGGCCGGGTTCGCCGTGTCGGCTGTCAGGGCGAACATCGACGAGGTCCAGTTCTGGGTTCGCAATGTCGATGGGGCCAACCCGTCCGATCCCGCCGCAGCGACGTGGACGGTGCTTGTCAGGGGACCTGAAGGTTAGGCCGGCGGTCGGTGCCGGCAGCGATGCACGACGCGTCCCTGCCGTTTGCCGTCAACCCGCCGCGACCGGCGTGACCAGTTGGGTTACCCCGGCGACGAATTCAGCGGCGTCGGCCCGCGGTGCCGTTTCCAGCGCGCGGCGGTGCATGGCTTCCCAGCGCTGCCCGTCGCTCGCCACATGGGCCATGGCCAGGACCAGAGTTTCCGGATTGTAGGGATCGATTATCAGCCCGTTGCCGAGGTTTTCAACCAGCGTATCGACCGCACCGGCGTTGCTGGACACGATCACCGGCAGGCCGACCGCCAGCGCTTCGTTGATCACCAGGCCGAACTGTTCTTCGGTGCTCGCCAGCACCAGGGCCACTGCCTTGCTCATCGCATGGGCCACCTCGCCAGCTTGCTTCAGCCCGAGAAAACGCACCGCCTCACCCAGGCCCAACCGGCCCGCTTCGGCCTTGAGCTCATCTTCAAGCGGGCCGTAGCCGATCAAGTGCAGTTCGCGTGGATCGGTCGAAAGCGACCGGTACCGGGCAAACGCTTGCAGCACAAAAGGGATGTTCTTTTTGGCAACGAGCCGGGCGACGACCAGGAAAGGTCGCGCCGCAAACGGCTGCGCGGCGTCGATTGGCCCGGCAGATTGCCGCACCCGTTCGGTATCGATGGTGTCATAGCCCAGCACCAGGTGATCGCGCGGGGCTCTCAGAAACGCCAGGTATTCAAGCGATCGGCGGCTGGCTACAATCGCGCCGTTGTAGGGTGACAGGACGAACGATTTGAACACCTCGCGCCCCAGTATGCGGGCGTAATCGTCGAACTTGGAATCGACCATGGCGTAGACACGGCGGCCCAGCAGCCTGAGCGCGATGGCCACCACGAACACGCGCATCCACGAATAATGGCACAGAAACACGTGCCGCGCGGGGCTGCGCAGGCAGGCCTTGAGCAGCCGCCAGGACACGATGGCGGGGTGGGTGCCGCCATAGCGCTGGCTCAGCGTCTGGACGTGATATGTCGCCGAATCTTCGCGATCCCATTCGTAGGCTCGGCTGGCGGCGGAAAGCTCGATCGCGTCGACTTCGAAGCCGGCCCGGGCCAGCGCGCGAAGCCGGTCATGATGTGTCGGGCCGAAGTTTTCCCACATGACGATCAGTCGCGGGAGAGGGCTCGTTGCGTTGTCCGGCGTCATCCGCACTGTCCTTATCCGACAGCCGGTTTTTTTGCACTGCCAAAAGGCGGCCAGACATTTTGGCTTTTCACGCCCGCGCCCGCCCCTATCATGGCCCCGCGACCGGCATAGACCGGCACGGGAGGAAGTTCATGAGGCGTTCGGCCATCCTGGTATTGACCGCGCTGCTGGCCGGCGCTCCGGTGTCTGTGCCCGCCCGTGCGCAGAGCATCGATGCGCAGATCGACCAGTTGACCGCGCGGGTCGCACGGCTGGAGGGCGCGCGGGCGGTGCGCAAGCTGCAGCGCGCGTTCGGCTATTACGTCGATCGTGGGCTGTGGACCGATGCGGCAGGTCTGTTCACCGACGACGGCACGATCGAGATTGGCGCGGACGGGGTCTATGCCGGCAAGGACCGCATCCGCGAATACCTGATGCGGTTGCATGGCGGGCAGGAAGGGTTGGTCTATGGCCAGCTCAACGAATGGGTCACGCTGCAACCGGCGATCACCGTGGCGGCCGACGGGATGAGCGCGACCGCGCGCTGGCGCGACCTCGGCATGCTGGGGCAATACAAACACCACGCCGAATGGCGCGACGGGATTTACGAGAACACCTACGTCAACGATGGCGGGATATGGAAGCTCAAGTCGCTTCACCTCTATGTCAACTTCGTCGCCCCGTACGAACGCGGCTGGGCGCGGCTGGCACCGGGTGAAGGCCTGGCGCAGAGCGAGGCGGCCAGGGCCTTCCCGCCCGACCGCCCGCCCACCAGCATGTATCACCCGTTCCCTGAAACGCAGGTGCCGCCGTTCCAGGCGCGCAATCCCGTGACCGGTCGCCCGGTCGTGGCAGCCCGCTGATGCGCGCCGTTATCGCCCTGTTCGCCGCCGCTGCTGTTCTCGCCGCCGCGCCCATGCCTGCGTTCGCGCAGCAAACCACCGAGGCGCGCCTTGCGGCTTACCGCGACCGGGTCGAACGGCTCGAAGACCAGGACGCGATCGAGAACCTGCAGGCCTATTTCGGATACTACTTCGACAAGGGCCTGTGGAACGACACCGCCGACTTGTTCGCCGCCGATGGCACGTTCGAATACGGCCAGCGCGGGGTCTATGTCGGGCAGGCGCACATCCGCCGCGCGCTGCTGCTGTTCGGGCCCGAGGGGCTGGGTGCCGGCTACCTCAACAATCACATGCAATTGCAGTCGATCATCACCGTGGCCCCTGACGGCCGCACGGCGACGGCGCGCTGGCAGGGCATGGTCATGCTGTCGCAGCCCGGCGCCAACGGTGTGTGGGGCGTGGGGCAGTACGAAAACGCCTATGTGAAGGACCGAGGCGTGTGGAAGATCAGCAAGCTGCACTTCTACGTCCAGGCTGAAGCCGACTACGATCTTGGTTTCAGCCGTGGTCCGCTGCGGATGGACGGACCGAGCGCCCTGTTCCCGCCGGACCGGCCGCCGACCGAAGTCTATCGCGCCTTCCCGTCGGGCTACACGCCGCCGTTCAGCTTTGTCCATCCGGTGACCGGCGAGCCGCTGCCGGTCCAGCAACCAGCCGACACTGTCGCGAGGCCGCAGCCATGAGAACGACCCTGATTGCCGCAGCGCTGCTTGCCGCCACCGCCGCGCCCGCCTTGGCGCAGTCCGCCGACGCCAGGCTTGATGGGCTCGACGCGCGGATTACCCGGCTCGAGAGCATGAACGCGGTCGAGCGGTTGCAGAAAACCTACGGCTACTTCGTGGACGAGAGCCAGTGGGTCCGCCTGTCGCAACTGTTCACCGAAGACGCGACGCTCGAGATTGGCGGCAAGGGCCTGTTCCTGGGCCGGGACCGGGTGCTCGAATACATGCAGACCGCGTTCGGTGCCGAGGGCGCCAAGGACAACCTGCTCGCCCAGCATATGCAGTTCCAGCCGATCGTGGACATCTCGGCCGAAGGCAACACCGCATGGGTGCGCAGCCGCGCGTTTGTGATGAGCAATGCCGGCTGGGGCCTGCCGCTGTACGAAAACGAGTACAAGAAGGGCGATGACGGGATCTGGCGCATCAGCCGCCTCAGCGGTCCGTTCACGATGTACACCAGCTGGGACGGGTGGGGCAAAAACGCGCTCAACAACACCTGGCCCGACAAGTTCGACCCGCCGCCAGACCTGCCGCCGAGCACCGTCTATCTGACGTACCCGGCCTATTACATCGTGCCGTTCCATTACCCGAACCCGGTGACCGGGCACGCATTTGCACCAGACATGGGCCAGGTGGGCGCTTATTTCCGCCCGCCGGGTACGCCCGAACAGGCCCAGTCGCTGGCAGTCGGCCGCCTGGCCGACGGGACCCAGCCCATTGCCGAACCACCGAGGGATTGAGCGCATGCCGATGTTGAATCGTATTGCTGCGCTTGCCGGCGCTGTCCTTGCGGCGTTTGCGCTCGCGTCGTGCTCGGTATCGGGTGCGGCGCCGGGCAGTGCTTCGCGCGCGTCAGCCGATCCGCTGGCGTCCCCGCAGGCGGATGAATGGCCGAGCGATGGGCGCGATTACACCGCCCAGCGCTACAGTCCGCTGACGCAAATCAATGCGTCCGACGTTTCGCAGCTCGGGCTTGCGTGGTTCGATGACCTCGAGACCTATCGCGGGGTCGAGGCGACGCCGATCTATGCCGACGGGGTGCTCTACAACACGCTCGCATGGAATATCACGATTGCCTACGATGCCCGCACCGGGCACCGGCTGTGGACTTACGATCCGCAAGTGCCGCGCGAATTTGGCCGCATTGCCTGTTGCGAACCGGTTGCCCGCGGCCTCGCCATGCACGGCGACAAGGTGATTATCGCCACGCTCGACGGGCGATTGATCGCGCTCGACAAGACCACTGGCCAGCCGATCTGGACCACGCAGACTTTCGACCACGCGATGCCCTATTCGATCACCGGTGCGCCGCGCGTGTTTGGCGACAAGGTGGTGGTCGGCCAGTCGGGTGGCGATCTTGGCGTACGCGGCTTTGTCTCGGCTTACGATGTGAATACCGGCGCCAAGCTGTGGAAGTTCTTCCTCACGCCCGGCGATCCCGCCAACGGCCCGGACGGCGAAGCGTCGGACCCGATCATGGCGATGGTCCGTGCCACCTGGTCCGAAAACGGGCTGTGGAAGACGCTTGGCGGCGGAGCCAATCCCTGGGATTCGATCGCCTACGATCCCGAACTTGACCTGGTCTATGTCGGCACCGGCAATTCCAGCCCGCACACGCGTTTTTACCGTTCGAACAATGAAGGCGATAACCTGTTCGTCTGCTCGATTGTCGCGCTGCATGCGTCGGACGGCAGCTATGCCTGGCATTACCAGCTGGTCCCCGGCGAAGAGTGGGACTGGACCTGCACCAGCTCGATCATCACCGCCAACCTGACCATCGACGGCCGCCCGCGCAAAGTGCTGATGCAGGCGCCGAAGGACGGCTTCTTTTACGTGCTCGACCGCGCGACGGGTGAGTTCATCAGCGCCAAGAACCACGTCATGCAGAACTGGAACGAAGGGTTCGATACCAAGGGTCGGCCATCAATCAGCGAGGCGGTGCGGTATGGCGAGGACCCCCGGCTGGTCATGCCGGGCCCCGGCGGCGGGCATAACTGGTTCCCGATGGCCTACAGCCCGCGCACCAAGCTCGCCTATTTCCCGTCCTACCAGTCAGCCTTCGTCTATGCGCGGCAGCCCAACTGGACCCCGCAGCGGATGCGTTCGAACAGCGGCTGGGGCGGCTTTACCGGCGAAGCGGGCCGCCAGCGCGCGGCACTGCAGGCCGAAGGCGACAAGGTCGAAAAAGCGTGGCTGACCGCATGGGACCCGGTGAGCCAGCGCGCGGTGTGGCAAGTCCCGCTGCCGCGCCACGGCAACGGCGGCGTGTTTGTCACCGCCAGCGACCTGGTGTTCGAAGGCACCACCAAGCAGACCTTTGCTGCGTTCGATGCGCACACCGGGCAGCTATTGTGGGAATTCCCGACCCAGAGTGCGCCGGTCGCAGGCGGCATCACCTATATGCTGGGCGGCGTGCAATACATCGCCATCAACGCCGGTTGGGGCGGGGGTGCGGCGCAGATCGAACAAGGCGCTGGTATCGAATTGCCGCGGGCTGCGGCTCGGCTGCTGGTGTTCAAGCTCGGCGGGACTGGGCAGTTGCCACCATTGGCCGCGGCGGCCGCCATCCCGCCGCCGCCGCCGCTGCGGGCAAGCGAAGCGCAAGTGGCCGAAGGGGCGCAATTGTTCGCGCAGACCTGTGCCCAGTGCCACGGCCAGCGCGCCATCGGCGGGGTCAAGGACCTGCGCCACATGACCGCGGAGACCCATGGGATGTTCAACGATATCGTGCTTCACGGGGCCTATCTGGAACGAGGCATGGCCAAATTCAGCGATATCCTGAGCCAGCCGCAGGCCGACGCGATCCACGCGTACCTGATCGCCCGCGCCAACGAGGACTGGGGTAGGCGGGACTGAGGCGCCTAGGCGGCGGTATCCGGAAGACCTGCATCGAGCCGTTCGGTCAGCATCAGCAAAAAGCCGTTGATATGGTCGACGGTGGCTTCGTCGACCCCGTCGAGCAGGCGATCGCGCAGCTCGTCGGCGATTACGAAAATGTCCTGCAGCACGGCTTCGCCCGCCAGCGTCAGGCGCAAGTGCTTGGTCCGCCGGTCGCTCGGATCGGGCAGCCGCTCGACCAGGCCGTCGGCCTCCAGCGTATCGAGCATCCGGGTCATTGTTGGACCCTCGATCTTGAGGCGCTTGGCGATATCCACCTGCGCGCTGCGCATAGGTGAATTGAGGATCGCCGCCAGTGCTTCCATCCGCGCCGCGCTCTGGCCGATCTGCCGCAGCCGTTCGTCGAGCAGCGAGCGCCAGCGCCGCGCCACGAGGACCAGATTGATCGTCACCCGGATCGGCTTGGTGGTGCCGCCCGCGCGATAGATCTCGAAGGTGGTGTTCCCGTTCTCGGCGCTCACGGGCGCTTGGCCTCCTGTATCCGCGGCGATGTGCTCGCGGATGTCCTGACAGACGTTAACAGGGTAAGCGGCGCGCGGCCGCGAATGTCAAGCGAGCCCATGGTGCATGCATCGCCGCGCTTTCCAGAATCGCTCGCACCGGCTAGGGTGCGTTTGACTTTGTCCGGCGTGCACCATCGGCACGGCGGTCCACACGGGAGAATTCTGCATGACCTACCGGGTCGACATCAACGGCGAAGCGCGCGAGCTCGACGTCCCGGGCGCGATGCCGCTGCTCTGGGCCGTCCGTAACGAGCTGGGCATGAGCGGGACCAAGTTCGGCTGCGGCGTAGGTCTGTGCGGGGCCTGCACAGTGCATGTTGACGGCGTGGCCCAGCGTTCGTGCCAGGTCCAGGTTGGCTCGCTCGCGGGCAAGAAAGTGACCACGATCGAAGCGCTCGGCGAAAGCCAAGTTGGCCGCGCCTTGCAGCAGGCCTGGCTCGACGAAGACGTGATGCAGTGCGGGTATTGCCAGGCGGGGCAACTGATGAACGCCAGCGCCTTCCTCGCGCGCAATCCCCAACCGAGCGCGCAGCAGATCGACCAGGCTATGGCCGGCAATATCTGCCGCTGTGCCTGTTATACCCGCATTCGTGAGGCAATCGCCATGGTTGCCGAGAAGGGAACGGCCGATGCGTAACACCATGACCCTCAACCGCCGCACCCTGCTCAAGGTCAGCGCGCTTGCTGGTGGCGGGCTGGTGCTGACGGCATCGATGCCAATGGTCGCGCGCGCCGCGGGCGTTACAAACGCCGCGCCAGCGTCGCTCAATGCGTTCGTTTCGATCCGTCCCGACAACACGATCAGCATCGTCGGCAAGAACCCGGAGATTGGCCAGGGCATCAAGACAATGCTGCCGATGCTGATCGCTGACGAAATGGACGCGGACTGGGACCTGGTCAGCATCACTCAGGCCGATAGCGACGCGGCCCGGTATGGCCCGCAGCTTGCTGGCGGCAGCTTTGCCACGCCGATGAACTGGATGCCGATGCGCCAGGTTGGCGCGGCAGTGCGGCAGATGATGCTGAGCGCCGCGGCCGCGCGCTGGGGCGTTCCTGCTACCGGCCTCAAGACCGAGCTCAGCAAGGTCATCGAAACATCGTCGGGCCGGTCGATCACATATGGTGAACTCGCGACCGATGCGGCCAAGCTGGCGGCGCCCGATCCATCAGCCGTGACGCTGAAGGATACAAAGGACTTTCACATCATCGGCCGGGCGATCGGCGGGATCGATTCCCCGCGCATCGTCAAGGGTGAACCGATCTTCGGCATCGATACGCGCCTGCCGGGCATGGTCTACGCGGCTTTCGAGCGGGCGCCGGTGTTCGGCTCCAAGCTCAAGTCGGCCAGCCTCGACGCGGTCAAGGCGGAGCCGGGAGTCCTCAATGCCTTCATCATCGAAGGTAACGGAAATCCCGAGCAGCTCAGCGATGGCGTGGCGATCATTGCCAACAACTGGTGGCTGGCCAACCGGGCCCGCAGCAAGCTCAACATCGAATGGGATACCGGCGAGTGGTCGGGTCATTCGAGCAAGGGTTACGACGCGGCGGCCCGGGCCGCGATGGCGGGCGGAAACCCGCAGGAAGATATCGTCAAGACCGGCGACGTGGAGGCAGCGTTTGCCTCGGCAGCCAAGACGCTCGATGCGGAATATGCCTATCCATTTCTCGCCCACGCGCCGATGGAACCGCAGAACTGCACCGCGCTGATGCACCAGGACGGCACGCTGGAAATCTGGGCACCGACGCAGAACCCGCAGGCCGGACAGACCGCTGTCGCGCAGATGCTCGGCATCACACCGGACAAGATCAAGCTGCACATCACCCGCATGGGCGGCGGCTTCGGGCGCCGGTTGAACAACGATTTCATGCATCAGGTCGCGGCAATCGCCAAGCAGATGCCCGGCACGCCGGTGCAGCTGCTGTGGAGCCGTGAGGACGATGTACGCAGTGATTTCTACCGCCCCGCCGGGTGGCACCGCCTGCGTGCCGCGCTCGATGATCAGGGCAAGCTGACCGGTTTCGACGATCACTTCATCACCTTTGCCATCGGCGGCAGCTTCAACCCGGCAGCGATGGCGCCGGACATCTTCCCGGCCAGGTTCGTGCCAAACCTACGCTATGCCCAGACCAAGCTCGAAACCCGCGTACCGATGGGGGCGCTGCGAGCCCCTTCTTCGAACGCGTTGTCGTTCGTCACGCAGAGCTTTCTCGACGAAGTGGCGACGGCAGCGGGCAAGGATTTGCCGGCGCTGCTGCTCGAACTGATCGAGGGGCGCGAGAAGGAGCCGGATTCGCGCGGCTTCATGGGCCCGGCACCCGGCTTCAATCCTGGCCGCATGCGGGCGGTGATCGAGAAAGCGACGTCGATGTCGGGCTGGGGCAAAACCATGCCGCAGGGCCGAGCTCTGGGGTTCGGGTTCTACTTCAGCCACATGGGCTATTTCGCCGAAGTGGTCGAAGCGGGCCTGTCCGCCAGCAACAAGGTCGAAGTGCACAATGTCTGGGTCGCGGGCGATGTCGGCAGCCACATCATCAATCCCTATGGGGCGATGAACCAGGTGCAGGGCGCGGTGATCGATGGGCTCGGTCAGGCCACTGCGCTGGCGATCGAGATCGAGGATGGCGCCGTGGCGCAATCCAACTTCCACGATTACCAGCTGCCGCGGATCAACTTCACGCCGGCAGTGCATGTCGAATTCGTCAAATCGGACAATGCCCCGACGGGCCTTGGTGAACCGGCCCTGCCGCCGGTGATCCCGGCGCTGGTCAACGCGCTGGCCAAACTGACCGGCAAGCGCGTGCGCAGCCTGCCGATCGACACCAGCCAGCTGGTTTAGCGGCGAACGGAGGAGGGGATTTCGAATGGACCTCCCTCCGTCTGCTGCTCCAATCGTCGAAATTGCCGAGCAGGCGCCTCTTGATGCGCAACAGCGTTCGTACACGCGCGACGACGGTACGCTGGTCATCGATATACTGGCCGACCCGCCGTGCGGCGAAAGCAGCGCGAGCGAAATCGTGGTGTGCGCACCAGGCGAGGACAGTCTGCGGTACGAACCTGCTCGTCTGCCTCGGCGGGAAGGCTTCCGCCCCGAGGTCAAGCTCAGTGAAAATGCGAAGGTCAGCTTGGCCGCACAACCGGGCAGAGACGGCGCCGTTGAAGCGCTCGTCACCCTGTCGATCAAGTTCTAGCGATCGCGGCCGGGTCGGGACCTAGTTCTCCCACCCGGTTGGCGACATGTAGGGCATGACCACGCCCATCGCCTCGATTTCGTGGATCTGCCCGCCCCATACCTTGGAGATGTGGATCGCCGGCATATCGAACCCGGTGGCGCCATTGGCGCGGGTGATGACGCGGTATTCCATCCCGGGCACGCCAATCAGCGGATAGCGCGCTTCCTTCATGTCGTGGTGGGACTGGCTCATGCCCCACACCAGGCCGGTGACCGGATCGGCGATCTCGACCCGGCGATTGGCGATCTCGTCGATGTACTCCCACATGTTGGTGTCCATCTGTGCCGCGCAACCGAGCCCGCCGAGATAGGCAAAGCTCGGGTCGCCGCTGCTGGTCTGGCCCGGGCGGTACATCGGGTTGCGCGAGGTCTGGAAGCCGTTCTCGTGCCGCCCGCAATCGTCGGCGAAATTGGATTCGCGCGAGTTGTTGTCGTCCAGCGCGTTGTAATAGCTTTTGCCCAGCCAGATCACCCGCCGCGCGAATCCGCGTATTCATAGGGCACTTCGCGCAGGATGCCCGCGCGCACGGTGGTCAGGTTGGCCAGCGCCGGCGGGCTGAGATTGCCCGCCACCAGGTGCTCGGCATCCACGATCTTTCCGTCCGCATACGTAAGCCGCACACCGATGGCGCGATGATAGGAACGGACCGGCCCCATCAGCAAGCTGCTTGTGGTCTTCACCGAAATCCCGGCTATGAAAGGACAGAGTCTACAAAGGACCGGGAGATGGCGATGACAACGAACAAGGTTTTGGCGCGGGTCTTGATGGCCGGCGCGGCCATGGCAGCGCTGGCCGTGATGGCAAGCCCGGCGGCAGCGGCCGAGTGCGGCGCTCTCACCGGCACGACCCTGGCGGGCGGCAAGGTCACCTCGGCCGCACTGGTCGCGGCAGGGGCATTCCAGCAACCGGGCGGCGGTGGCGGACCTCCGGGCGTCGCCGCCGGGCGCTTCGGCACTTTGCCCGCCTTCTGCCGCGTGCAGGTGACGCTCACCCCGACCGCGGATTCGGACATCAAGTCTGAAGTGTGGCTGCCCGCGAGCGGCTGGAACGGCAAATATGTCGGCATCGGCAACGGCATCTGGGCGGGCACGATAAGCTTTGGTGAAATGGGCGCGGCACTGGCGCGCGGCTATGCCGTCGCCGCGACCGACACCGGCCACACCGGCAACGGCCTGACCGGCGAATTCGCCATCGGCCATCCCGAAAAGCTGGTCGATTTCGGCTACCGCGCGGTGCACGAGACGACCGTGGCCGCCAAGCGGGTGGTCGAGGCGTTCTACGGCAGTGGTCCCAAGCTCTCGTTCTGGAACTCCTGTTCCACCGGCGGGCGCCAGGGCCTGATGGAAGCCTATCGCTTCCCGGCCGATTTTGACGCCATCAGCGCGATGGCCCCGGCCAATCTGATGACCGATTTGATGACGCAATCGATGTGGGCCGGCTGGCAGCCGCAGCGCGCATCCGACGCCGCCGTTCCGATGGCGGTTCTCGCCAGCGTGCACCGCGCAGCGGTCGCCCAGTGCGACAAGCTCGACGGGCTCGAGGACGGGCTGATCGGCTTGCCCAACCAATGCACGTTCGACCCCGGCTCTGTCGCGGGTGTTACCCCGGCACAGGCCGAGACCTTGCGCGAAATATACAAGGGCCCGCCCGGCTTGCCCGGCTGGCCGGTCGGCAGCGAGCTGCAGATGGCGGTGGTGGCCGGCGGGGCGACCCCGTTCCCGGTGGCGCTGACCTATTTCTCGATGTTGGCGTTCGGCGACCGCCCGGGCTGGGACTGGAAGAGCTTCGACTACACCCGCGATGCCGCAGCCGGGCGGACGTACGGCGCCGACATGCTCGACGTGCCGCCAACTGGGCTCGCCGCGTTCTTCGAGCGTGGCGGCAAGCTGCTGCTCAGCCACGGCTGGAGCGACGGGTTGATCCCGGCGAACAATACGCTGCGGTTCTATAACGGGTTACGGCCGACACTGAGCGCGGGGCAGGCCGACAGTCAATTCCGCTTGTACATGGTGCCGGGGATGGATCACTGCGGCGGCGGCGAAGGCGCCTCGACCATCGATACGCTGGGCACGATCGACTATTGGACAACCAGCGGCCAGGCCCCCAATCGCGTGCTCGCCGTTCGCCCGGCCTCGACCGGCGCCGGCGGCCCTCCGGGCGCACCGCCCGCGCCGCCGCGTGAAGCGATCTCGCGCCCGCTGTGCCCCTATCCGGCTTACGCCAAGTACGCGGGAAGCGGCGACGCGGCGGATGAAAAGAGCTTCACCTGTGCCCTGCCAACCTAGGAATACCGATGGCCTGGGCGGATGACCGCGCCGCCTTGCGCGCGGCCTGCGCGCCGGGGGTGGGACTGTGTACCGTCGTCGGCATCGAGGGCAGCTTCTCGCGCCGGGTTGGCGCGCAACTGGCAGTCAGCTCGGACGGTACGATCATCGGCAGCCTGGCCGATGGATGCCTTGAACGGCAACTGGCGAGCGAAATTGCGGCGGCGACCGGCCCGGTAGTCAAACGCTTCGGCAGCGGCTCGGAGCTGATCGATTTTCGCCTGCCCTGCGGCAGCGGGCTCGACGTGTTGATTGATCCGGAGCCTGACCGCGCGGCGTGCATGGCAGCGGCGGCGCGGCTGGATGCGCGCGAACCGGCCTCGCTCGACTTGCCGAGCGCAGAATTGCCCGAGCGGCGCTTCATCCCCGCGCTGCGGCTGATGCCGTTTGGCGAAGGGCCTGAACTGGAGGCGCTGTGCGCGCTGGCCGCGGCAGCTGGCGTCGATGTGCAGCCGCACGGTAAGGACGCGCTTTCGCTCGGCCGCCAGCCTGCGGGCCTGACCGCCGATGCGTGGACCGCCGTGGTGCTGCTATTCCACGATCACGAATGGGAACAGGCGATCCTCGAATGGGCGCTGGCCACACCCGCGTTCCACATCGGCGCGCAGGGCGGGTTCGAGGCCCGCCGCACGCGGCTGGAACGGCTGGCGGACGGTGGTGCCACGCCCGAGCAGCTTGGCCGCATCCGCAGCCCGGTCGGCGCCATCACCCACAGCCGCGAGCCGGGCGTGCTTGCATTGTCGGTGCTGGCCGAGATCGTCGGCGAATACGAAGCGCTCCACCCGCATGGCTAAGCCGCTGGTCGCCGTCCTCGCGGCTGGGCGGGGGATTCGCTTTGGCGGCGGCAAGCTGGAGGCGAACTGCGCGGGCAAGCCCGTCGGGCGCTGGGCGGTTGAAGCGGTCGAGGCGGCGGGGCTGGGGCCGGCTGTCATCGTCACCGGGCCGGACAGTGTTTCGTTCGCGCCGCGTTGGACCGCGCTGGTCAATCCGCGGCCAGAGCAAGGCCTTGGCGCCTCGCTGGCACTGGCCGCGCGCCATGCGCTTGATAGCGGAGCGGATGCTTTGCTGGTCGTTCTTGCCGATATGCCGCTGCTGACGCCCGCGTTCCTGCGCCAGCTGGCTAGCTCGACACCGCCTATCGCTACGCGCCAGCCTGACGGGCACGCGGGCGCCCCGGCGTTGCTCGATCGGGGGCTGATGGAGCATGCGGCGCAGCTGACAGGAGATCGCGGGGCGGGTGCCTTGCTGGCGGGCGCAACCTTGCTTGACCCACCGCCAGGAATGCTAAGCGATGTCGATACGGCGGAGGACCTGCGCAATGCGCAACGCGCCCTTCGACAGGCTCAGGACGAGTGGGGTTAGGAAATTTTGCGACGACATCTGCTTATTCCGCAGGCGAATCCGCGTCCCCCTCCGCTCATCCTGATCCTGTCGAAGGATACTCGCTACCCGGCAGCCCGCACCGTCACCGGCTCGCCCGCGCGCTTGACGGCGATGCGTTCGATCAGGCCCTCGCGCAGGGTGTAAGTCACGATCACCCGCACCTCGATGTAATCGCCCTTGCTGAGCGCGCCGACCACGAAATCGGGCGCATCGGCAATCGCGGTGAAGCGGCTGGTGGTATCACTGACGATCTCGCGCTCGCTCGCCTCGATGCCATGCACCGTCAGGCTCTCACGCACGCGCTTGAACATCGCGGTGTAGAAATCAGCAATCGCCTGCGGCCCCTGCATTGGGGGGACCGAACCGAGCAGCAGCTCGACATCATCGGTGTAGAACCGGGTGTAGCGCGCCGGATCACCCGCCGAAAACGCCGCTGTATAGGCGCTGTAAGCCGCCATCTGGCTCGGGTGCGGGCCGAGCAGGGGGAGCTTGCTGACGCCCTTTTCGGCCGGCCAGGTCATCGTCTTCAGCCGCCAGACCTTGCCCGCCTCGTTGAGGATGTAATGGGCGAGGAACTTCACGGTGATGGAATCGCCCGGGAACAGGTGCTGGAACGGGAAGTCGGTCCGCTCCTTGGTGGCGTGGAAGTCCATGTCGATCTCGGCAAACAGGTCACAGCCCTGCTGGACGTAAGCCACCACGCGGGGGCATTCGCGGACCCCGTCATGCGCCCAGGCGAGGAACCGGCGCATGCCCTCGTGCCCTTCGAACGCGCCGCTGCCGCTTTCCATCGCGCAGTCTTGCGCAAACCAGCGCTCGATCAGCCCCTCGTCATCGCCGGTCAGGAAATCGGCCAGATAGGCGTCGTAATCGAAGGTCATTCGAGCTCCAGTATCACGGCATCGGCGGCCACGCTCTGCCCCACTTCGGCGTTGACCACCTTGACCACCCCGGCCTTCTGCGCGCGCAGGATGTTCTCCATCTTCATCGCCTCGACCGTGGCCAGCGGCTGGCCGGGCTCGACGGTGTCACCTTCGCCCACATGCAGCGCCATCAGCAGGCCGGGCATCGGGCTGAGCAGCAGGCGGGACAAATCAGGCGGGGTCTTCTCGAGCATATGCGCGGCCAGCGGGGCGAGCCGCGCGGGCAGCGCGCGGGCGCGGCGGCAGGCGCCGTGGGTGGTGATGAGCCAGTCGAGCCGCTCGCGCGCGACCCTCAGGCCCAGCGTCTGGCCATTGCCGCTGGCCGTGGCGGTGCGCCGGCCGGGCATCCAGTCGCAAGTCCCCTCGATGCGCTGCTGGTCGACTGTCGCGTGGCCATCGCCCAGCGTCACTTCGTAATCATGCCCGCCAAGCCGCACCGTCCATTCGCTGGGCACGGCGGGCGGCCCGTTAAGCTGGTCGGAGGTGCGCCGCGCCTGCGCCATGCGGGTGAA
>JBDSDZ010000189.1:0-8639 GCA_039920345.1 Croceibacterium sp. | reverse complement strand
TCGGGCGCTGAAGACGCAAGCAGGTCCATCAGGTTACGGGCAGCGTCGCGATCGTCCGGAGACTTGAAGGCGACATCGAGATCGGGTGCATCGCCGAGCATAAACAGCAGTGACCACAAGGCGAAGCGCTTGCCCCGATCTGTCTCTAGCCCGAAGTCGACCTTCATCCGGTCCAGCCCCGCCTGCTGCGTCGCAGGTGTCACCTCCGCCATGTCGCGCGTGCCGAAATAGCGCTGCAGCAAGTCGTCGAAATCCATTCCCGCTGGCTAGCGCACTGAGTGCGAAGGACAAGGGGCGGCACACATACGGCGGCTTCTGCGGCGCCACACCGACGCCAACCTTAACCGCCCTGGCGCGAGCCGCGGTGATAGCTTTGTGCGGAATCGGGGTCCTGCACGTCGTAGGCAAACCACGCGCCGGCGCTTGAATCGTAAACCTGGACCAGCCCGTCGCTCACGTTAGCGGAGAAGGCGCATTGCGATCCTCGGTCGTAACCTTGCACCTTCGCCCCTTCAATCTCGAAAGAAATGAATGATTTGTCGCCCTCGTCGTAGATTTCCGGAAGCGTCCCGCCGAATTTTGCCGCGCGATCGCCGTCGAAACCCTGGATCCGATCATCCTTCCGTTCGGCAGCAATACGCCAATCCCGCCGAGCCGTATGATCATGGAGGCCGCCAGCCTTCTTGCCCGTAATGGCAACAAACGTGACGGCGGCGATAAGCGCGCGAGTATGCGAGTCCATGATCCCCCCTTGGCGACGGCCATCCGCAGCGCAAGCTATCATCGACGTAAGACGCACCAGACCTGCGTTGCCGCTTGCATGACTTGCCTGCTGTAGAATGTCCACTTGCCCGGATCTGGAGGCAAAGTGGTGAATGACGCCGTCAGAGGCGAACGCGTCTCACGGCGCGATCTGTCCTGCCGAGGCCAAAGCCGCCGGTATCGTAATGCCCCGCTGCAACAGCGAGGCGATGCCTGCATCTCGAGCAGATCGCCTTTCATGTCGCGCCAGGAGCGCTCGCCGTCGTCTTGCTCGATATGTCCGGATCGCTGTGCTCGCGCCCATCCAGGAAGATTGTGCGGACCGAATTGTTGAAGCCCGAAATCATGAAGATCGCTGTCGGGAGCGGGACAAGTCGTGCGGCCACGCCCGGGTCATGATCATCGGCATGCCCGGCGGATAGCATTGCCCGATTGCATCGCGGTACGTCTTGCCGCCGCACGCGCCTTCGCAATCTCGATCAGCGCCTCACGCCCTTCCTTGTAGAACTTCGGGTACTGCGGCCCGAACAGGAACTTGGCAAACCTCTCGCGCGGATCGATGAACCACGTCCCCGTCACATCGAACGACGGCTTCGCCCGGGGCCGCGATGTTTGCCGGCGCCAAAACGCCCCGCTGACCAGGGTGCTTCGCAATCATCTTGTCGAACTGCTCGGGCGAACGCGTCCGGCCCTTCGCCTGCGCTGCCGCCGGCGCAGCGAGTAGCGCCGGCGACAACAGGCTGAACGGCAGAAGCAGGCGGGAGGTTCACAAGTGAGGGTTGGGCATTTCACTACATCCTAATGCGAACGCCCGCACGCCACAGGCGCCCGTAGGTATCAAAGTACACCGGGTTGGTCGGGTAGCCATTACCGCCCGGTGCAACCGGCGGATTGTGGTCGAACAGGTTGTTGATCGAGCCGAACAGTTGGATGCCTTCGATGATCTCGTAAGAGGCCGAGAGGTTGACGTAAGTTGCCGATTCGACGGTGTTGTTGTTGATCGAATTGATGTTCTTGTTGTCGTAGTTCGGATCGCTCATGTCGATCGGTGCGGCGTTTTGCGGAGTCAGGGTCTCGTACCGACCCGAGCCGACATAGCGGAACTGGAGAGTGCCGGAGAACTTGCCCTGCGTCGCGGTCATGATCAGGTTGCCCTGCCAGTTCGGCGAAGTGTTGAAGCTGCCGAAAGCGCCGGTTGGACCAGTCTGGCCGGCGTAGTTGATCGGGGGCGAGCCCACACCTCGGTCGAACAGCTGGTCGTAGAGGTACGAGGCGAGCGCCCTGACCGAGATCGAGCCGTCCCCGACGGGTGCGGAGTATGCTGCCTCGAAGTCGATGCCGCGTGTCGTGAACCCCTGAATGTTCAGCGACGAGCCGATGATTGACGCGATGTCATAGGGGAAGGCTGGATTGTAGCCGGGCTGTCCCGGCTGAACGAAGGTGATCAGCGAGCAATAGTCCTGCGAGCCGGAGTAGCACAACGAGGCGATATTGCTCGCTCCGACGCCGAAAGGAGGGCCGGCGATCGCGTCCTTGATCTTGATCTGGTACCAATCGGCCGAGAAGCGGAAGCCCGACATGAAGCCTGAATTGGGCGAAATCACGCCGCCGATGGTCCAGGTGTCGGCCGTTTCAGGTTTGAGGTCGACGTTGCCGCCGGTCGTCAGCGACAGCGAGTCGCCGACCGGCACCGGTGCGCCCGGGTGGGCAGCGTTGTATGCGAGCGCCCATGGATTCGCACCCACGAAGCCGAACGGCGGACCGATGCGGGGTGCGTAAGACTGGTACAGCTCACGGAACTGTGGCGCGCGGACGTCCCGCGAGCGGGTCGCGCGCAACCGGAACCAGTCGGTCACGTCCCACACGCCGTTGATCCGCCACGTCCAGAAGTCATGGGTCCTCGAAGAGCCGGCGTTGTCGCCGAGAGTGCCCTGAGCCTTGGTGTTGGTATAGCGAGCCGCGAAGTCGAGAATCAACGCCTTTCCGAAAGGCGCATCCGCGAACACCGGCACGTTCAATTCGCCGTAACCTTCCATCACCTGAGTGTTGCCACCGTAGTCGAGCCCGTAGCTGAGCGTGAAGTAGTTGTAATACGGGGCATTTGCGAGGTCGTGGGTCGATTCGACCGACTCCTTGCGCCACTCTCCGCCGACCGCGAGTTTGAGGGGACCTGCGCCCCAGCCGTCGAACAAGTCACCCCGGAAGTTGAGCGCTGCGACGTCCTGCTTGGTCGTGTTGTATTCGTCCAGGGTCCGGAACGCGTAATCTATCGACTGCTGGCTGGTGTTGCCGATACCGAACAGGTTGAGCGGAGCGCACGAACCGGCGAGATTGGCGATTGTGCGATCGTTTGCGCTGTACGGCGCGCCAGTCGCCGGATTGATCCGCCCCGGGACGTCGACCCCGCAGACTATCTTGCCGCTTCCGTCCTTCACGGCATCGAGGGCGTAGGTCAGATAAGAGCCGACCACGTTATGATGCAGGTGTTGCTCGTTGTTGTTTTCGCCGTGCGTGAAATACGCATCCCACGACCAGATTGAGCTGATCTTACCCTCGAGTCCGACGACCGTGCGCCAGGTCTTGTTGTTGGTCTGGTTGAGTGCGTTCTCCACGTTGACCATCGAGCGCCCGAAAGTGGCGCCGTTCGGACCAATCGCTGCGGCGACCGCTGGCGAGAGGAAAGCGTTGTCCGGAGCGATGCGGTTGCCCGTCCATGATCCCGGGACAGTCTGGTTGGTGGACGGCCCGATAGTGCCGTTGGCGACGGGATTGACGCCCTTGGTGTTGGCGTAGGAAAATTCGAGCGAGGCCGTCAGCGCATCACTGACGTCGTAAGTAAGGTGCCCAAGCGCGGTCCAGCGCTCGACGGACGGCCGCAAGGTTGTGGAGTCGTACGGGCCGACGGCGAATGCATCGCCCCCGACGCGCAACGCGCCCCGACCCGATGCGTAGGAGTACAGGCCCGGATTGTACGCGATTGGGGATTTTCCGTCTGCCGACAGCTGGAATTCCGTGCCCCCGACACAGCCTTTTGCTGAGATGCAAGGCACCAGAACGCCAGTGAGGCTGGTATCGGCCAGATAGGTGTTCGGGGAGATGATGTAGTGCGGATCCCCGTTCGAAAGGTAGGCGTTGTTGGTGACGATGTTGTAGTTAGCGCCGCACCAGCCTCTCGCCTCCGAGCAGACGCCGATCGCGTCCTGGTTGTCGTACTCGACACCGGCCACGAAATGCCCCCGGTCATTGGCGAAGCCGGTGCCGTAGGCGGCCGAAATGTGCTTGTCGGTGCCGTCCCCGCGCCATGTCTGGCTGAAGTCGGCCTGGCCTTTGAGCCCGTCGAGCTTGGTGTCGAGAATGATGTTGACGACGCCGGCGATCGCATCCGACCCGTAGAGCGCAGAGGCGCCGCCGGTGACCGTTTCCGTGCGCTGCACCAGCATCGAGGGCATCAGTGTGATGTCGACGCCGCCGCCGGTGGTCGTCGGCACGACCCGCTTGGTGTCAACGAGGGTCAGCGTGCGGGTGCCGAAGAAAGGGTTGAGACCGCGCAGGTTGACCAGCTGGGCACCGACGTTGAAGTTACCGAGGCCGACGTTATTCGGGGCGAAGAAGTTCGAGTTCGACGGTAGCTGCGCGACCACTTCACCGACGTTGTTGAGGTTGAGACTGTCGATCGTTTTGGCATCGAGCACCGTGACCGGGCTCGCTTCGTCGAACGTCGACTTGCCAACGCGCGAGCCGGTGACGATGATTTCCGTACCGACATCGGTCTTTTCGGGTGGGTTTGCTTCTTGCGCAAAGGCCGGGCTTCCGACCGCCAGGCCGACGGTGATTGCCGATGCGCTCACACTCAGTCGCGCAAAATGCCTAATAAAATCGATCCCGCTCATACTTCTCTCCCCTTCGCTTGCCGTTCTCAATCACGGCAACACATCGTTTCGCGAGGCTTCTGCCCCGCGTTTCCAATCGACGGAGCGTGCATCGTTCTGCTGCCAAGCACCCATACCATCGCGTATGGCTAGATCAAGCTCGCAGGGTCCTGTGAACACGCGCCCGGTTGAACAATCGTTCCGCCGAAGCGGTCATTCTGTAATGCAAACGGTGCCCTGGGCTGTGCCGCCGGTCCAGACACTGCACATCCTAGCGATATCGGCGGTGTTAGTTTCCACGCTTGTTCTGTCGATAAGGGCGATCGGCCTGGCCGGAGTGTACCTCGCCCCGGCGCGCTGGCTGTCCCGTTTGAGCGGAAGGATCGCGCAACTAGGCCCCCGAACAGCGATGCTCAACATAGTCGACTTTGCACGTCAGAACGGTCAACTCGCGTCAATGGGGGGCAAACTGGTTGGCAGATAGCGCCATCAGCGTCTCTGCTCCGGACTCCACTTTCCGCCGAAGGCTCGCGATATCCGTGAGCGTACGCGCCGCGCAATAGCGCGAGACTCCCACTTTCGCTTCGTAGAAAGCCCGGTCGCCCTCACCAGCCCGCAAGCTAACCTCAGAAACCTGAGCGATACGCAGCCAACTCCAGCCAAGCGCGAGGGTACCCATCAGTTCCATGAATGGGTAGGAGGCCGCGCCCAGGTTGTCCCGATCAGCTGCCGCATTTTGCAGCAGCCACCGCACCGCTGCGCGCGCGTCCACAAGCGCGGTTCGAAGCGGGCCCCCGATGTAATCAGGGCCAGCTTCACAGTCGGCCTCGACGATTGCGAAGAAGTGTTCCGCCGCCTGACCGCCGTCCCGGAGGATTTTCCGGGCGACGAGGTCGAGCGCCTGAACGCCGTTCGCACCTTCATAGATCATCGTTACTCGGGCATCGCGCACGATTTGCTCCATGCCCCATTCGCCTATGTAGCCGTGCCCGCCGAACACCTGCTGCATGGCGACAGCGGTCTGGAAGCCCTTGTCAGTGCCATATCCTTTGATCACCGGAGTAAGAAGCGAGACGAGCGCCTCGGCTGTATCACGCGCTTCCGCCGTTGCGGCCGTGTGGCATATGTCGATTTGCAGCGCGGTCCACAGCACCAAGGCCCGAAACCCTTCGGTAAAGGTGCGTGCATCCATCAACATGCGCCGTACGTCGGCGTGTCTGATGATCGGCTCCGCGTCGACGCTGCTCCCGGGAGCGCGTCCTTGCAGCCGTTCTTGCGCATATGCCGCCGCATTCTGGTAGGCTAGTTCCGCCTGCGCGAGGCCCTGGTTTCCGCAGCTGAGCCGCGCCGCGTTCATCATGATAAACATCGCGGCGAGCCCATCGTTCTCGTCGCCGACAAGCCAACCAGCCGCCTCATCGAAATTCATCACGCAGGTGGCGCTGCCGTGGACGCCCATCTTGTGCTCGATCGAACCGCACGTGACTGCGTTGCGCTCTCCGTTCGGGAGAATTTTGGGGACCAGGAACAGCGAAATGCCGCGTGCTCCTGCAGGAGCGCCAGGCAGCTTGGCCAGCACCAGATGAACGATGTTGTCGGTCAGGTCGTGCTCGCCGCCCGAGCAGAAGATCTTCTCGCCCTGGATCATGAAGGTGTCGTCGCCCGTCGGCACGGCTCGGGTTTTGATCAGTCCCAAGTCGGTACCCGCGCGCTCCTCAGTGAGCGCCATCGTCCCAATCCATTCCCCCGATACGAGCTTCGGTAGATAGGCGGCCTGCAGATCGGGGCTTCCTTTCGCGATCAGCGCCGCCACTGCGCCGTGCGTCAGGCCTGGATACATGTTGAACGCGTGGCAGGCGGAGTTGAGGAACTCCTGCACTGCCGTGGCGAGCACGTGCGGCAGACCTTGGCCACCATATTCCTCGGGCAATGCGAGCGTGCCCCAGCCGGATTGCTGGTACTGCCGGTAGGCCTCGCGATAGCCCGGCGGCGTCGTGACGCGACCGTCCGGATGTCTCGTGCAACCTGCTCGGTCGCCTGTCTGGTTTAGCGGTGCGATCACTTCGGCGCTGAAGCGGCCTGCCTGTTCCAGGATTGAAGTGACGAGATCGTTGTCCAGCGACGGCAGTCGCTCGTCCAGGCGGAGCACCTCGGAAAGGATGAAGCGAACGTCTCGGACGGGTGGATTATAAATTGGCATCGGCTCTCAAGGTCTCAATTTCGAGTGTGGAATAGTGGGCAAGAAGGGCGCCTTTCAGGTTCGGGTAAATGCGGGCGCCGCCGCCTCCAGGTGTGACCCGCTCAATGTTTTGCGCCGGGTCGATGAAGTCGCAGGTCTTGCCGTGGATACAGTTCTGCGAATTGCTCGCTGGATAAAGGCCGGGCTTCCTCGGCACCGACGTACTCGTAGACCCCGCCAGGTAATAGCGCTTGTCCGGTCCGCTATAGACGGGCCGGTTTACCCGCACCGGAACCTTGGGATACTTCAGCACAAGGTGGCAGGGCCGGTCCTCTGCGTGGTTCGTGCCTGACAGAACAACGACGAGAGTCGGTCGAAAGCCCGAAGGGTCCCGTTCCGACGACCATGGCATCGACCAAAATGACCTCCCGTTCGTTCATCGTCACCTTGCAGAACCCCGCGTCACCCAACGTGAACTGGCCCATACCTTACCGTATGGGCAATGCAAGCGTTCCGATACTGTGGGGCCGGGGGTGGAAATCGACATCTAGCGTATCCAGTTCGAGGAAGCGGCGCAACGCGGACCCATTTCGCATCGCTCAACTTGCGGCGCTTCACTCCACAACTGACTCAACCTAAACCAGCGGAAGACTGTGAGGCACACATCTCACTCAATCGGAATGACGAATGCCGATTGGTCCTAGTCGAGGTGAATTAGGCGAAGATGCGCGCGCATCGTTAGATCACGCCTTTCTTCGACCGGGAGGTCGCGCCGGAGCGACACGTACCGGATCAGGGCATAGACCTCATGCGCCCGGTCGTGCAGCTTCGCCTCCAACACCCCAATTTCGCGGAGCAGCGTGTATGCATTAGCTGTGCGCGTACGGTCGACGGCTTCCAGGGCAACTTGCGCGCGAGAGTCGCGACGAGCCCAGCCCATAATGGCCAGTTCCAGATCGGCCATTCGGATTGCTCTTTCAGAGCTCAACGGCAACTGCATGAAGCGCAACAGCCTGCGCGCAGCGTCTGGCTCGTCCAGATCCAGTCTCTTATCCAGATCGTAGCAGGCGACCCTCGACCACTCCTCGAGCACCTTGTGCAGAAGTTCGTCACGGTTATTGAAGTGCCAGTAGAAACTACCCTTCGACACGCCCAGTGTGGCCGCGAGCCGCTCGACTTTCAGGTCGGCTATTCCGCTTGCCACCAGGACATTGATTGCAGCATTCACCCAGTCAGAGGACGACAGAGAAGCCTTTTCAGACTCGCCCGTCGCCGCGATCTTTGTCGTGCTTGGCGCCATAATTAGCCGCTTGCCTCCCGCTCTCGCTCAATTGACTACTCTCAAACCCCGCTGCCGACTGCAGCCCTGTGACATGTCCCGAGGGAACAATGAACCCGGTCGTGCCGCGCGAAAGTCGGCATTCGTGAATGCTTCCTCGCCTGTATCCGCAACCTTTCCGCATGGCGCGATTTTGCGAGTCTTGATTTCGCACTGCGGTGGATTACAGAGGGTCCATACGGTATAGTATGGAAAGCGCATAGAGTCGAAGCGAAAAGAACGGCGTGTGACTGCACGGTCAGCTCTTGGTTCGGAAGTCGAAGGACTGCGGCAACACGGAATGCCGGGGTCCGTCGGATGAACATTTGGAGATAGGGATGAAGGCGAAATTGACGCGGCGCCAGTTTACCGCCGCCCTGCTCTTTGCGACGGCCATGCCCGCGGCGCTGCGAGCCGCCCCGACGGTTTTTCCGACCGGGACCACGATCTACGATCCGGAGCGGGCCTGGAACGGCTTTACGGTGCTGTCGTCGCTCGATACCCAGGCGGT
>JBDSDZ010000188.1:0-5475 GCA_039920345.1 Croceibacterium sp. | reverse complement strand
TCCGTCCTCCTGTTCGCCATGCACTTGCTCGGCAAGTCCGACACCGCGCTGTATGACGGCAGCTGGAGCGAATGGGGCGCCGATCCGGCAACGCCCAAAGCCACCGGGGCGGCCGCATGAGCGGCGGCGACAAGGACAGCAAGCCAGCCACGCGGCTGGTTGGTGCGGGGCGGCGCAAGGACTGGACCGGGTCGGTGGTCAGCCCGCCGGTCTGGCGGGCCAGCACGCATCTTTATGCCGACAGCGCCGACCTCGCCCGCGGGCGACCGAACGAGGACGGCCAGTTCTATTACGGCCGCCGGGGCGCGCCAACGCAGTGGGCGCTGGCCGATGCGCTGACCGAGCTCGAGCCCGGCGCGCACGGCACACTGCTTTTTCCCAGCGGCGTGGCCGCAATTGCAGGCGCCCTGCTCGGTGTGCTCGAAAGCGGCGATACGCTGCTGATGACCGATAACGCGTATGAGCCGAGCCGGACGATGGCCAAGAGCCTGCTCGCGCCGCTCGGGATTGCGACCCGGTACTTCGATCCGCTCGACGTCGCAGGCTTTGCCGCGCAGTTCGATGGGACGACCAAAGCCGTGCTGCTCGAAAGCCCCGGCAGCCTGTCGCTCGAAGTGTGCGACGTGCCTGCGCTGGCCGCGATCGCTCGCGAGCATGGTGCCGTCAGCCTGCTCGACAATACCTGGGCCGGCCCGCTCGGGTCTACCGCGCTCGGGCATGGCTGCGATGCCTCGATCATGAGCCTGACCAAGCACGTCGGCGGCCATTCGGACCTGATGATGGGTTCGGTCACGGCGGGCGAGGAATTGTACATGCGCTTGCGGATCAAGTCGCAGGTGCTGGGGCAAGTCGTCTCGCCCGATGATGCCGCTCTCGCTTTGCGCGGGTTGCGCACCCTCGGCGTGCGGCTTGAGCGCGAGACGGCCAGCGCGCTGGAAATAGCTAGCTGGCTCGCCAAGCAATCGGCAGTGGCGCACGTGCTGTGCCCAATGCTGCCGGGCGCGCCGGGGCACGACCTGTGGCAGCGCGACTTTACCGGCGGCTGCGGCCTGTTCAGCTTCGTTCTCAAGGGCAGGGGTCCGTCCGACCGCGCCCGCTTCATCGATGCGCTAAACCTGTTCGGCATTGGTTTTAGCTGGGGCGGGTTTGAAAGCCTGGTGATCCCGGCCGACCCGGCGCGCACGCGCAGTGCCACTGCCTGGCCGCCCAACGGCTGGAACCCGGACGACCGGTTCGGGATTAGGCTTTCGATCGGCCTTGAAGACCCGGAGGACCTGATGCGCGATCTCGAACGCGGCTTTGCCGCCCTGGATCGCGGGTGACAGTTACCCCGCCTCCTGCCCTCAACCCGGATACCGTGCTGACCCAGGCAACAGGCGTTGCCCCCCTTGCCGCGCCAACCAAGGACGCCGTGTCCGGCGCCGACGCGATCAAGAACGTCGTCGCCGATAACAGCTCCACGTTCGGGCATATCGCCAACCAGCTCGATGCGTGGGGCTTCACCTTCATCGGCACCCGCTTCTCGTTATGGAGCGTGCTGGTGGTCATCGTCGTGATTATCGGCGTGCTGGTCATCGCCCGGCTGGGCACCCGACTTGCCCGCAGCATATTGCGGCGCGCGACGCGGCTCGATCCGTCGCAGCGGCTGCTAGGTGAAAAGCTGGTCTCGATCGCAGTCTGGGTGTTCACGATCATGATCGGGATCGATGTCCTGGGCATCGACCTGACGGCGTTAACGGTGTTCTCCGGTGCCTTTGGCCTCGCCATCGGTTTCGGCCTGCAGAAGACCTTCGGCAACCTGATCGCCGGGATCATCCTGTTGATGGACCGCTCGATCAAGCCGGGCGATGTGATCGCGATTGCCGACCAGGCGGGCAACGAGACCTTCGGCCAGATCCGCAAGATCGGCATCCGCGCCGTCTCGATCACCACCCGCGACCAGCGCGAATACCTGATCCCGAACGAAAACCTGATGATCAACCAGGTCGAAAACTGGTCCTATTCCAGCCGCCAGGTGCGCATGCAGGTGCCCGTTGGGGTGTCCTACAAGTGCAACATCCAGAAGGCCGAGGAGCTGATGCTGGAGGCGGCCAGGGGCTGCAAGCGCGTGCTGGAAAACCCGGCGCCGGCTGTATGGCTGAAGGAATACGGCGAAAGCTCGGTCAATTTCATCATTCACTGCTGGATTTGCGACCCCGAGGAAGGCGTCGGCAATGTCCGCTCCGACGTACTCAAGCGGCTGTGGTGGCTGTTCCAGGAAAATGGCATCGAAATCCCCTTCCCGCAGCGCGACCTGAACTTGCGCGACAACGCACAGATCCAGCAGCTTGTCGCCGCGCTGACGGGTCAAGGCGAGATCAAGCCGCCACCGCCCGGCGAAAGCAGCTAAAGCTCTACTAGCCGTCTGCACAGGCATTCTCGCTGGCGAGCGTGAGCCGCCGTCGCCATTTCCCTGCCATGGCAACGATAGGCACAGTCTACCTCGTGGGTGCCGGTCCGGGTGACGCGGACCTGCTGACCGTTCGCGCTGCGCGTATCCTCGGCCAAGCGCGGCTGGTGGTGCACGATGGCCTCGTCGATCCCGCCGTGCTGGCCCTGGTGCAGCCCGATGCCGAACGGGTCTCGGTCGCCAAGAGCCGCGCGCGCCACACCCTGCCGCAATCTGAGATCAACGCCATGCTGGTGCGCGAAGCGCTTGCCGGGCGCGACGTCGTGCGCCTCAAGGGCGGCGATCCATTCGTCTTCGGGCGCGGCGGTGAAGAGGCCGAAGCTTGCCGCGCCGCCGGTGTGCCGGTCGAAGTCATCCCCGGCGTCACCTCCGCGCTTGGCGCAGCCGCCGCGGCGCAGATCCCGCTGACCCATCGCGACAAGGCCAGCGTGGTCAGCTTCGTAGCGGGCCAGTGCAAGGGTCTGTCGCAGCAGGACTGGGTTGGCCTTGCCGGCAAGGGCCGCACGCTGGTGATCTACATGGGTGTGAAGACTGCCCCGCAAATTGCTGACAAGCTGATGGCCGATGGCCTTGCGCCCGACATGCCGTTGGCGGTGATCGAGAACGCCGCGCGCCGCTCGATGCGCGTGCTGCGCGGGCCGCTGGCGGCTTTGCCCCAGCTGGTCGAAGTCGAACGCGTCAAGAGCCCGGCGCTGATCATTATTGGCGATGTGACCGCGCTGGAAGACGCGGTTGTCGCGCAAGTTGCGCTGGAGGCGCAGGCATGAAAATCCTCACCGGAAACGACCTCAAGAGTGGCCGCGTGGTCTGGTGGGATGGCCAGGGCTGGGCGCTACATGTCGAGCAGGCCGCCGACGTCGGCGAGCAGGCCGATGCCATCCTTGCCCGCGAAGATGCCGCCTGCCGTGTCAATGGTGGCTATGCGATCGAGGCCGAACCCGATCGGGCGGGCGGCGTTCGCCCGGCGCATATCAAGGATCGCGTGCGCGCGTATGGCCCGACCGTTCGCCCTGACCTTACTCTCAAGCCGGCCGATCCCAACGCCGGTAACTGGGTGATCTGATGTATAAATATGATCATTACGACCAGGCGATGGTCGATGCGCGGGTCGAGGAATTCCGCGATCAGACGCGCCGCCGCCTCGAAGGCAAGCTGACCGATGACCAGTTCAAACCGCTGCGGCTGAAGAACGGGCTTTACCTGCAGCTCCACGCCTACATGCTGCGCGTGGCGATCCCCTATGGGACGTTCAACACGGTGCAGATGCACAAGCTGGCCGACATCGCGCGCAAGTACGATCGCGGGTATGGCCACATCACCACACGGCAGAACATCCAGTACAACTGGATCAAGCTGGAAGAAGCGCCCGACCTCCTGGCCGAACTGGCCGAGGTGGAAATGCACGCCATCCAGACCAGCGGGGAGAGCATCCGCAACGTCAGCGCCGACCAGTACGCCGGGGCCACCGCCGACGAGATCATCGACCCGCGTCCGTGGGCCGAAATGATCCGCCAGATGACCACGTTCATGCCCGAATTCAGCTATTTGCCGCGCAAGTTCAAGATTGCGGTAATCGCCAGCAAGATCGACCGCGCCGCGCTGCGGTGGCACGATTTCGCGCTGCGGATCGTGAAAAATGACGCCGACGAGATCGGCTTCGAAGTCTATGCCGGCGGCGGCATGGGGCGTACGCCGTTCATTGCTTACAAGATCCGCGAATTCCTCCCGACCAGCCAGATCATGTCGTACATGCAAGCGGTGCTGCGGGTGTGGAACCGCAATGCACGGCGCGACAACATCCACAAGCAGCGGATGAAAATCCTCGTCCATGAGCTGGGCGAAGACGAATTCCGCCGCCAGGTGGAAGAAGAATTCCAGCAGTTCCTGTCGCTCGACGAGGACTTCCCGCAGGCCGAATACGACCGCATCGCCGCGTATTTCGCGCCGCCGCCGTTCGAAACCGGCCTGGCCGAAGACATCGACCGCGCCGACCCGGATTTCGCGCTGTGGGTTGACCGCCAGGTCGCCGCTCACAAGGCGCCGGGCTACGCGATCGTCAACATCAGCCTGAAGCCGATCGGGCAGATCCCGGGCGACATTTCTGCCGACCAGATGGATCTCGTGGCCGACCTGGCCGAGCGTTACAGCTTTGGCGAAATCCGCGCGACCCACGCGCAGAACCTTGTCCTGCCGCACGTGCGCAAGCAGGATCTCCATGCGCTGTGGACCGCGCTCAATGATGCGGGCCTGGGCGAAGCAAACCTTGACCTGGTGACCGACATCATCGCCTGCCCCGGGCTCGATTACTGCAGCCTCGCCAATGCGCGCTCGATCCCGCTGGCGCAGAAGCTGTCCGAGCGGTTCGCCGACCCTGCGCGGCAGCAGGATCTGGGCGAGCTCAAGATCAAGATCTCTGGCTGCATCAACGCCTGCGGGCATCATCACGCCGGCAACATCGGCATCCTCGGCGTCGACCGGAAGGGCAGCGAAAGCTACCAGCTGCTGCTTGGCGGATCGGGTGACGAGGAGACTTCGCAGGCCAAGATAGCTGGTCCCGGTTTCGATGAAGCCGGGATCATCGATGCGATCGAACGCGCGGTCGATCACTATCGCGACGTCCGCGAACCGGGTGAACGGTTCATCGATACCTACCGCCGCGTCGGCATGGATGGCTTCAAGGAGGCGATCTATGTCTGACACGCTGCGTTTTCGCGACGATGCCATGGCCGACGAACCGGCCGTCTCGCTCGATGCCTTCCTTGACCAGACAAATGCGGTTTCGGTACGGATCGAAGCGGGCGATGACGTGCGTTTGCTTGGCCCGGCCCTCGAGCGGGTGCGCCTGATCGAAATCGACTTTCCCAAGTTTCGCGACGGCCGCGGCTTTTCCAGCGCGCGAGTGCTGCGCGAAATGGGCTACACCGGCGAAATCAAGGCCACCGGCGACGTGCTGGTGGACCTGGTGTTCTTCATGCGCCGCTGCGGCTTCGACAGCTTCGCCCCCGACGTGCCGCTGAATGCGGAAG
>JBDSDZ010000187.1:0-24051 GCA_039920345.1 Croceibacterium sp. | reverse complement strand
TGGCCCGCCACCGCCTCGGCCCAGTCGATGTCGCGCCCGTCCTTCATCGGCACCTCGGCCCCGGTATGGCGCAGCACGATCACGCTGCGGACTTTGCCGTGGCTTTCGAGCGCGGCATCGACATTGGCTTTGAGCGGAATGCGCTTGCCGCCGCGCAGGCCCTCGTCAGCGGTGATCACCACGTCGCTGTCGCAATCGACAATCCGGCTGCCGAGCGCCTCGGGCGAAAAACCGGCGAAGACGATCGAATGGACCGCGCCAATGCGAGCGCAGGCGAGCATGGCCACGGCGGCCTCGGGCACCATCGGCAGGTAGAGCGTCACGCGGTCGCCGCGCTTGACGCCTTGCGCCTTGAGCAGGTTGGCGAACCGGCAGGTGGCTTCGTGCAATTCGCGGTAAGTCAGCGTGCGGACGGGCGTTGCCGGATCGTCCGGTTCCCAGATGATCGCCAGTTCATCCCCTAATTGGGGTAGATGACGATCAAGGCAGTTGGCCGCGAGGTTGAGCGTGCCGTCCTCGAACCAGCGAATGCCGAAGTCCGCCTCGTTGAAGCTGGCATGCTTGACCTTGGTAAACGGCGCGATCCAGTCGACCCGCTGCGCTTCCTCGCGCCAGAACCCGTCCAGATCGCTGAGCGAGCGGCGGTATTTCTCCGCATAGGCCTCGGCATCAATCAGGGCTCTGTTTGCCCATGCCGCCGGGACCGGGTGGACCACGCCTTCACTCATCACCTGCTCCCCTTTTCTTGGGACCGAGGGTTAGAGAAGCCGCGCGGCTAGCGCCAGAGGGCTTCCAGCGCGGGCAGCAGGTGCGCGCGGTGCTCGGCCGGGATGCGGGCAATGAGGTCGGCCTCGAACCGATCAACGACTGCGCGAGCCTCGGCCAGCTTACTGTCGCCCGCAGATGTCAGCGAAAGGCCGACGGATTTGCCGTCTATCGCCTGGCGCTCGATCAGCCCGCCGTCTTCGAGCCGCTTCAGCAGTGGCACCATATTCGCCCGCTGGATATCGAGCGCGCGGCCGATGGCGCTGGCGGTAATGCCCGCGTTCGCCCCAACCAGGATTAGCGCTGAAGCGTCCGATTGGCGCAGCCCCAGTTCGCCAAGCCTGGCGGACAGCTCCGCCGCGGTCGCATTCGCCGCACGGCGCAGGGCATAGCCGGGGAGGGAGGGGAGCGGATCACGCATGCGGGAGATGTAACGATTGTTGTTGTTTATAGCAAACTAGATTGCTATAGGACATAGCGATGCTGGGCAACGGCCCGCGAATCGAGAGAGGAATTGCCCATGGCCAAACCATCACAGCCCGATCCCCGTCCGGAAGAAGAAACCGTCAGCTACACCATCGAAGACGGCGTTGCCTGGGTCGCCTTCAACCGCCCCGACAAGCGCAACTGCATGAGCCCCAAGCTCAACCGCCAGATGCTCAAGGTCCTGACCGAGCTCGAATTCCGCGATGATGTGCAAGTGCTGGTGCTGACCGGCGAAGGCACGTCGTGGTCGGCAGGCATGGACCTGCTTGAATACTTCCGCATGAGCGAAGGTCAGGGCATCAGCGGCACCCGCAAGGCCCAGCGCGAAGCTTATGGCTGGTGGGAGCGCCTGCGCTGGTACGAAAAGCCGACCGTGGCGATGATCAACGGCTGGTGCTTCGGCGGCGCTTATGGCCCGCTGTTCGCCTGCGACCTCGCCTTCTGCGCCGACGATGCGCAGTTCGGCCTCAGCGAAATCAACTGGGCGATCCTGCCCGGCGGCGGTGCCTCCAAGGTCGCGGCTGAACTGATGGGTTTCCGCGACGCCATGTATCACGCGATGATGGGCGAAAACCTGACCGGCAAGCAGGCCGCCGAAAAAGGCATGGTCAACGAATCGCTCCCCGCTGGCGAGCTCAAGGCGCGCGTCCAGCAAGTGGCCGACGTGCTCAAGAAGAAGGACAGCCACGCACTGCGCGCCACCAAATGGGCCGTACGCCGGGTGCGCGAGATGACCTACGACAACGCCGAGGATTACCTGATCCGCTCGCAGGAAGCCTTGAACGACTTCGGCGGCTGGGAAACCCGTAAGGAAGCGACCAAGCAGTTCCTCGACGACAAGACCTTCAAGCCCGGTCTTGGCGCATTCGACAAGACCAAGCTTCAGGCAGGCTGATCCAAAAATCTCCCCTCCCGCTTGCGGGAGGGGCCGGGGGTGGGCATGGGCCGTGAGGCCCGCCCGGCTGCGACTAAACTCGCCTGGGGCTCGGCACGTCTCGTGCCCCTCCCGCAGGCGGTAGGGGCGGGCAGCTTGGAATGGGGATAGGAAAAAGTATGACCGAGCGGCGTTTCACCAACCAGCAGATCGACCGGCTGTTGCGGCCCAAATCGGTGGCGGTGATCGGTGCCTCGGACCGCAAGGGCGCGCTCGGCGCGACGTTGCTCAACAACCTCGTGCAGTATGAATTTGCCGGCGATATCTATCCGGTGAACCCCAAGCGCGATGAATTGCTGGGCCTCACAGTCTGCCATTCGGTCGACGAACTGCCCCAGGGCATTGATTGCGCCGTGCTGGCGATCCCGCGTCCATTCGTGCTCGACACCGTCCGCGGGCTTGCGGCGCGTGGCTGCGGCGCGGTGGTGATCTATTCGGCCGGGTTCTCCGAAGCGGGCGAAGAAGGGCTGCGCGACCAGCTCGAACTGGCCCGCATCGCCGACGAACACGGCATGGTCATCGAAGGCCCCAATTGCCTCGGGGCCACGAACTATGTCGACCGGGTGCCCCTCTCGTTCGTCGAAACCAACATGCAGACGCCGCCCAAAGGCACGCGCGCGGTTGGCATCGCCAGCCAGTCGGGTGCGCTTGCCGCTGTGGTAGCGACTGCGTTGCATCCGCGCGGCCTCTACGTCTCGACGTCGGTCTCGACCGGTAACGAAGCGGGCTCTGGCGTGGAGGACTACGTCGAATGGCTGGTGGATGACGCGGATACCCACGTCATTTCGCTGTATGTCGAGAGCCTGCGCCGCCCGAAGGCGTTCATCGCTGCCGCCCGCCGTGCTCGGCTGGCCGGCAAGCCGGTAGTCATGCTGCACCCCGGCAAGAGCAACAAGGCCCTGGAAAGCGCTGCCACGCACACCGGCGCGATGGCAGGCGACTATGCGCTGATGAAGGCCAAACTGGGCCGCGAAGGCGTGATCTTCGCCGATACGCTGGAAGAACTGGCCGACATCACCGAGATCGCGCTGCGCTGCAAATCGCTGCCCGGCGCGGCGATGGCGGTGCTGGGTGAAAGCGGCGCGCTGCGCGGCCTGGCGTTCGACATCGCCGAGGATATCGGACTCGACCTGATCCACCTCGATGATGACAACAGCCCGGCTCTGCGTGCCATCTTGCCCGATTTCGTGCCGGTCTCGAACCCGACCGACATCACCGCGCTCGGCCTTAGCGAGCCGGAAATCTACACCAAGGTGCTGACCACGCTGCTGGAAGACGAACGGATCGGATCGGTGGTAGCCTCGATCATTCAGTCAGACCCGATCACCAGCGCGATCAAATTTCCGCACATCATCAAGGTGCTGGAAGACGGCACCTTCGCCAAGCCACTGGTGTTTGCCGGGGTGGATGAAGGCGCACGGGTACCCGAAGAATACATCGCCGGCCTGCGCAAGGTCGGCATCCCGTGGTTCCCGAGCACCGAGCGGGCCTATCGCGCCATCGCCCGGCTGGCCGACCTCGCCAAGCGTGACCTGACCGACCGAACCGCGGAACCGATTGCGCTGCCAGCTCTGGCCGATGTTTCGGGCGTGGTGCCGGAATACCAGGCCAAAGACCTGCTGCGCCCGCTCGGTATCGCCTTTCCCGAGGGCAAATTCGCCGCCACTGCCTCGCAGGCCGAAGCCGCGGCCGAAGCGCTCGGCTACCCGGTGGTAATGAAGGCGCAGGCTGCGGCACTCGGCCACAAGAGCGATGCCGGCGGCGTCATCCTCAACCTCAAGACCCCTGAGGAGGTCTACGCCGCGTTCGAGCGGATGTATGACAACGTCGAGGCCTACGACCGCTCGATCGCGCTTGACGGCGTGCTGGTCGAGAAAATGGGCCGCATGGGTACCGAGATGATTGTCGGCGCCAAGCACGATCCCGAATGGGGCCCGGTGGTTCTGGCCGGGTTCGGCGGGGTGACGGCAGAGATTCTCAAGGACGTGAAGCTGTTCACGCCAGACATGGACCAGGCTGCGGTGCACGCCGGGTTGCTGGAACTGAAGCAGGCGGCCCTGCTCAAGGGCTGGCGCGGTTCGCCGGCGCTCGATATCGCTGCGCTGGCAGACCTGATTGTGCAGGTCGGCCGGGTGATGACCGGCAATCCGCGGATCCGCGAAATCGACCTCAACCCGGTGATCATCCATCCCGAGGGCGAAGGCGTGCTCGCGCTCGACGCGCTGATGCTGGTCGAAGGCTGATTTCAGCAAAATCTCAGGGTTTGCTCATGACCGGCGCGCAGTAACGCGCCACCTTGCTGCCTCGACCCATGGAGGAGGACAGCGATGGTACAAACGTCATCCGGGCTTTCAGGCCAGCCCAATCCCTTTCGCGCCGTGTCAGGCTGGATACCGCTCGCGCTTGCGGCTACCGCGCTGGCGCTGCTTGGTGGCTACCTGCTGACCGGTCCGCACACCCCTAACCTGGTGATCGAGCATGGGGTGACCCGCGAAGACGAGAGCGCGGTGGCGCGCCTGTGGCAGTTGTTGATGCTGGCGCAAATGCTCGCGATCGCGATTTTCGCCGCCATCTGGTTACCCAAAAATCCCCGTGCGGCGGGCTTGATGATGGGGCTGCAGGCAATTGCGTTCGCCTTGGCCGCGCTGCCGGTCTACCTGCTCGAGCATTGAGTTCATGACCGGGTACGGAGTGCGACTGAAGGCCGATGACTGCCGAACGTTACGACGTCATCGTCCTAGGAGCAGGGGCCGCCGGTTTGATGTGTGCGGCTGTCGCGGGCCAGCGCGGCAAGCGGGTGCTGCTGCTCGAACGGGCTGAGGCGCCGGGCAAGAAGATCCTCATTTCGGGCGGCGGGCGGTGCAATTTCACCAATCTCCATACCGCGCCCGATCGCTACCTTTCGGCCAATCCGCACTTCGCCAAGTCGGCGCTGAGCCGTTACAGCGCGCAGGACTTCCTCGCGCTGATCGAGCGCTCCGGCATCGCGTGGCATGAAAAGACCCTCGGTCAGTTGTTCTGTGATGGCTCGGCGCGGCAGGTGGTCGACCTGCTGCTGGCCGAATGCGCGGCTGGCGGGGTCGAACTGGCGTGCGGCGAGGATGTTACGCAAGTCATCCATGCCGATGGCCTGTTCCGCGTCACGAGCGGGACCCGTGCGGCCGAGGCGGCGGCATTGGTGATCGCCACCGGCGGCCCTTCGATACCGAAAATGGGCGCCACGGGCTTTGCCTACGACCTGGCACGCCAGTTCGGGCTCAAGGTGGTCGAACCGCGTCCGGCGCTGGTGCCATTGACGCTCGGCGGCGAGGATGTGTTGTTCCGCGAACTCTCAGGTGTCGCCGCCGACGTCGTCGCGAAGTGCGGCAAGACGGTGTTTCGCGAGGCCGCGCTGTTCACCCATCGCGGTCTGTCGGGCCCGGCGATCCTGCAGATTTCGTCCTACTGGCGTGCGGGCGAGACGGTTGGGATCGACTTTCTGCCCGGGCGCACATCGGGCTGGCTCCGTGAAGAAAAGCGCGCCCGCCCTGGTTCGACTTTGCGAGCCGTGCTGCGCGAAGCCTTGCCGGACCGGCTGGCCGACACGCTGGACGAGCGGCTGGCGGTTACCGGCGATCTCGGCAACCAGCGCGATATGACGCTGATTGCGGCGGAAAGCAGGCTGGCCGACTGGCGCTTTGCCCCCAATGGCACCGAAGGTTTCGCCAAGGCCGAAGTGACGATCGGCGGAATCAGCACCGCGGGCCTATCGTCCAAGACGATGGCGGCGACCAGCGTTCCGGGGCTCTATGCCATCGGCGAAGCGGTCGATGTGACCGGCTGGCTCGGCGGGTACAATTTCCAGTGGGCCTGGGCGAGTGGCTGGGCGGCCGGCCAAGCGCTCTAGAAAGGGGCCGCTCTAGAAGGCGGCGGCTCTAGAAGGCGGCGATCCCGGTAATCGCCCGGCCCAGGATCAGCGCGTGGACATCATGCGTGCCCTCGTAAGTATTGACCGTTTCGAGGTTGAGCATGTGGCGGATAACCTGGAATTCCTCTGAAATCCCGTTGCCGCCGTGCATGTCGCGCGCGGCGCGGGCGATGTCGAGCGCCTTGCCGACGTTGTTGCGCTTGATCAGGCTGATCATCTCCGGCGCAAACGCCCCGTCGTCCATCAGCCGCCCAACCCGCAAGCTCGCCTGCAGACCGAGCGAAATCTCGGTTGCCATGTCGGCCAGCTTCTTCTGGAACAGCTGGGTCGCGGCGAGCGGACGGCCGAACTGCTTGCGGTCGAGGCCGTACTGGCGCGCGGCCGCCATGCAGAACTCCGCCGCGCCCATGCTGCCCCACGAAATGCCATAGCGCGCGCGGTTGAGGCACCCGAACGGGCCTTTGATTCCCTCAATCTCGGGGAATAGCGCGTCGGCGCCGACGGCCACATCGTCCATCACGATTTCGCCGGTGGTGCTCGCGCGCAGGCTCAGCTTGCCTTCGATCTTGGGCGCGCTGAGGCCCTTCATGCCCTTGTCGAGCACGAAGCCACGGATCGCGTCGCCGTGCGCCTCGCTCTTGGCCCAGATCACGAACACATCGGCGAAGGGGGAATTGCTGATCCAGGTCTTGCTGCCCGAAATCCGGAAGCCGTCGCCGTCCTTCTTCGCCACCGTGCGCATCGCCCCGGGGTCGGAGCCGGCGTCGGGCTCGGTCAAGCCGAAGCAGCCAATCAACTCGCCCGAAGCCAGTCCTGGCAGGTATTTCGTTTTCTGTTCGTCGGTGCCGTAGGCATGGATCGGGTACATCACGAGGCTGGACTGAACTGAGGCCATCGAGCGGTAACCCGAATCGACCCGCTCGATCTCGCGCGCGACCAGTCCGTAAGCGACATAGCCCGCGCCGGAACCGCCAAAACTTTGGGGGATCGTCACGCCCAGCAGGCCGGCCCGACCCATCAGCGGGAACAGGTCGGATGCGTTGGCCTCGTCGCGGTAATCGCCGATCACGCGCGGCTGCAGCACGTCCTGCGCAAAGCCGCGCGCGGCATCGCGGATCATGCGTTCTTCTTCGGTCAGCTGGTCATCGAGGTTAAGCGCATCTGCCCAGTCGAAGGGCACCATCTTGGCCATTGCAAAGTCTCCGTTGAAACCGCCTTAGCGGGCGCAACGGTGCGCGCCAATCACCGGGTTGGATTGGGCCTCAGGCGCTCGATTTGGAGCGTTCAACGGCGGCTTGCAGCACGTCGATCAGCTTGTCCGGCGGGCACGGCTTGGCGCACGCCCAGGCGTCGGGATAGCGCGCCTTGACCTCGCTCGGGCTGGCGTGGCCCGAATGGAAGATAAGCGGTACGCCGGCCTTGGCCAGCACGTCGGCCAGCGGATAAACTTCGCCATCGTCGGTGTAGACGTCGAGGATCGCGGCGTCGGGCATCACGCCTTCAATCGCCAGAAACGCGTTCTTCTTGTCGGAAAACGGGCCTTCGACCGCATAGCCGAGATCCTTCACCGTCTCGGACAGGTCGAGCGCGATGATGAATTCGTCTTCGACGACCAGCACGGTCGGCTGGTCGGGGTTGGCGGCGGTTGCCATTAGCTAGATTCTCCAAAGTGCACTGAGGGCGGTGCCCATTTATAAGGCGAGGACGCTCGATTCGTTCCCGAAAAAGTGCTCACAGGCGGCCGAATTTCGCTTCGTAGCCTGCGGTATCTCCGGCGATCAGCAGCTTTGCCTGTTCGGGCCAGGCATCGCGCCGGATGCGGCCTTCGAAGCGGCCGAGCTGGGCGTCGATGCGGTCGATCTCGGCGTCATCCCAGGCGGCGATCTGCGCCAGTGTCGTTACGCCAAGGTCGCGCAACTGGTCGACCAGCTTGGGTCCGAGCCCCTTGATGCGCGTCAGGTCGTCGCCCGATTCGGCCGGAACCTCGGCACTGGGCGCTGGTGCGGCAGCCGCAGCAACCGCCTCTCCCGCACCGGCGAGCATTTCCGGAGCCGGCGGCGGCATCGGCGACGCGCGAACCGCCACCGGCGGGGCATCGATCAGCGCCTGGTTGCGCTGCGCGGGCGCGCCGGGTTCATCGGTGCGCGAAACCTCCACTTTGGTCCGGCGCGAGGCGGCGAACACCCACCATGCGACGAACAGCCCGACGAGCAGCGCGACGACGAGGAAAATCCAGTTTTCCTGCACCAGTTCAACCATCCTTGATCCTCTTTGTTGGCGCGCGGTTCCAGATCACCCAACCCAGCGCCAGCCCGGCCGCATAGGCGACCAGCATGAGCACGGTCAGTTCCATCCAGATCGGCATTTCGGGCTCTTACGGCTCCTCGGCGCAGTTTTGCAATTCCCGGCGCCTAACGCGGGCCCGGCGTATCGACCGGCGTCGGTTTGACCGGGACCGAAGCGATAACGGAAAACTCGATCCGCCGGTTGGCCGGGTCGGTCGGCTCCAGCCCCTTGACCGGGCGGCGCGAACCCAACCCTTGCGTGCGCAGCCCATCTGAGGGGATGCCGCGCGCAATCAGGGCATCGCGAACGGCTTCGGCACGGACGAGCGACAATTCGAGATTGCCCGGCTCCGGGCCGGAGGAATCGGTGTGTCCGGTTATGGCGATGATGTTGCCGAGGCACGGCCGCAATGCCGCCGCCACCTGGCCGACCAGTTCCTGGCTGGCGGCGTCGATCCGGGCGGAGCTTTCCTCGAAGCGGATGGTGCGGGCACGCAGCAGCGCTTCGACATCGGCCTGGCAATTGAGCGGTTCGGGCGGCTTTTCGGCTTGCGAGCCGAACCTGCTGCTGTCGAGCCACATCACCCCGGCAACGCCGGGAACGCTAGCGACCGCCTGTGCGGCCCTCGCCCGTGTTGCTTCGTCCAGTTTTTCACCGCCGGACAGGACCGGGTGCCGCGTTGGCCAGCCGTTAATCGAGGAAAACGAAGCGCGTACCGGCTGCGCGTGAGCCCGGGCAATGGCGATTGCAGACTGCGCTTGCAGCTTCGCGGCCATGCGGGGACCGGTCACGCTTCCGGCAATCGCGGCCAGCGCCGCCACGGCGAGCGTGCCAGCGAGGATGATTACCAGGGGCTTGCCGACGATCGCCATGGCCGGACTCTAGCGCGTCGGCGTGTCCAGCGTCGAGGGATCGGGTGCAATTTTCGCCTCTTGCTTGACCTTGCGGGCAAACAGCACCCGGTCTTCGGGCCCGAACCCGCGGGTCCAGATGACCCAGCCGTAGACCGCCATGATCAACGGAATGCCGAGGACCAGCTGCGCCCATTCGGGTAACCGGATCACACCCTGGCCAACAACCACCGCCGCCGCCGCCGCCCACACCAAAGGCCAGCGCCAGTTGTTGACCGGATGGTGCAGGATCCGGCTCAGCATGACCGCCTTCACCAGCGAGGAGAAGGCTAACGAAAGCATCAACGCGGCGGCGGCACAGGCGGCACGCCAACCTTCGCTCAGGCCCAGCTTTTCTGCGATCAGCATGGCACCGATTGTCAGCAGCGCCTGCAGCCCGATGGTCGCGGCCGAGACCGACAAGTTGCGCAGGCGTGCGACATAGACCAGCGCCGCTTCCGAGACGACGGCTGTTGCTGCCACCACTTCGGCCGCCAGCAGGAACCCGAGCGCCCCCGTGCCGCCGACGAAATGCGGCCCCACCAGCCCCATGATCGCCACGCCGGGTATGCCCAGTGCCAGCCCGATTCCGGCCTGCGCGGCGGTAATCCAGAAACCGACCTGGCAAACCTGCCGCGCGATCGCGGCATAGTCGTGCTCCTTCAGCTTGCGCGTCAGCACCGGACCAAGGATCGGCTCGAAGCTGGTCTTGAGCTTCTGCGGCAGGCTCGCGACCTGCTGGGCGATGAAATAGACACCCACCGCAGTTGGCGCGGCGAACAGGCCGAGGATGAAGATGTCGAGCCGTCGCGTCCCCCATTCGATCGCATCGGCGGCGGCCAGCGGCAGGCCCTGCACCAGCAGTTTCCACATGCGCTTTGGCGAAGGCTTCCAACCGATCGCCCGGCCGTAGCTGCGAAAGAACGGCCAGGCGGCGGTTGCCGCTGCGGCATAGATCGAGATCAGATAGGCGAGCGACAGGCCGCTGGCGGGCACCACAAAAAAAAGCAGCGCAACCATGATCGAAATAGTCCACGGCTCGACCACGGCGCGGGCCCGTACGGTGGCCCCGATGTCATAGCGGTACGCCTGCGCGGCGAGCATGATCTCGGTCAGCGCCAGCGCCGGGATCGCCAGTACGATCAGTCGGTCAAGCTCGGTATAAATGCCGCTCGGGAACATCGGCAGCGGCACCAGCCATAGCGCCCCGGCCGCGACCACGCCGGCGATCAGCGCCAGCGTCATACTGTCGGCCACCAGGTGGACCGGATCGCCATCGTTATCCGAAAGGCGCTGGGCGAGGCCGCGCTTCTCGCCAATCGTGCACAGCATCGCGGTCAGTTCGACCACCACCAGCGCCGAGGCAAAGCGCCCGAGCGCCGCCGCGCCGTAAAGTCGCCCGGCAATGAACAGGAACGGCATCCGCGCCACGAGGCGCAGCAGGAAACCGATGAAATTAGTCTGGCCGCCTTTGGCCAGCGCTTCGAGATCGCCGCCGGGGACTTCGCTGGACGCGGTTTCGCTCAAGCCAGCGGTCCTTCGGTGGTCAGCGGCCGCGCCAGCAGCGCGCCCACGACCTCGCGGGCAGGCGCGCCTTCCAGCAACCGCACGACCGCGGCGACAATCGGCATTTCCACCCCGCGCCGCGCGGCCAGTTCGCACAGCACCGGCGCGGTGTGCGCGCCTTCGGCCACGGTGCGCCGGTCGCTCATCAATTGAGCGGGGTCTGCACCCCCGGCCATCGCCTTGCCGAGCGAGAAATTGCGACTGGCGGTGGAGGAACAGGTCAGGACAAGGTCACCCAGTCCGCACAGTCCCGCGAGCGTGTCGCGCCGCGCGCCCAGCGCATCGCCAAAACGCAGCATCTCGGCATAGCCGCGCGCAATCAGCGCGGCGCGGGCGTTCTGGCCCAGGTTCAATCCCTCGACCACGCCGCAAGCTATCGCCAGCACGTTCTTGACCGCGCCGCCCACTTCCGCCCCGATCACGTCGGCGCTGTAGTAAGGTCGGAAATTAGGCCTCGCGAGCAAGCCCGACAGACGGGCCCACTGCGCTTCGCCGCCACCGCAGGCCAGCGTCACCGCAGTCGGTAGCCCGGCGGCGACTTCGTGCGCGAAAGTCGGGCCGGACAGCACCGCCACATCGCTGGCAGGGGCGGCGTCCTTGGCGACTTCGTGCATCAACCGGCCGCTGGTCGCGTCGATTCCCTTGGCGCACAGCACCAGGTCGCGCGGGAGGGCAGGCATTTGTCCCATGATGGCGGCGAGATGCTGGGCGGGCGTCACCAGCAGCAGCGCTCCGCAACCGGCCGTGGTGGCGAGGTCGCCGGTGGCGCGAATGGAGCGGGCGAGCGTGGCACTTGGCAGGAACAGCGAATTGGTGTGACTGGCGTTGATCTCGTCGACCAGTTCCGGTTCGCGCGCCCACAACAGCACCTCGCGCCCGTCAGCGGCGAGCATGTGCGCGAGCGCGGTGCCCCACGCGCCGGCTCCCACAATACCAACTGCAGGCCCGCTCATCCCTTGTACCCTGCGCCGCGCACCGGCTCGGCCGCCGGATCGAGCGGCCAGCGCGGGCGGGCGGAAATGTCCAGCGGATCGCCGCTTGCGCCCAACGCAAGGCGTTCAAGCCCGGCCCAGGCAATCATCGCGGCGTTATCGGTGCACAGCGCCTGCGGCGGGGCCACGAAGCGCAAGTCAAGGCCATGCGCGAGGCCTTCCAGCGCTGATCGCACGCGCTGGTTGGCAGCGACACCGCCGGCGACCACCAACGCGCTGACCGGCCCCATGCTGCCGAGCGCCCGCGTCGTCCGATCGAGGATGCACTCCACTGCGGCCTGCTGGAAGCTCGCTGCTATATCGGACTTTTCGTGCAGTCCGCTGTCAGACGCCCGCAGCACCGCGCTCTTGAGCCCGGCGAACGAGAAGTGCGGTTCGAGGCTGCGCAGTAGCGGGCGGGGCAGGGGGACGGCATTTGGATCGCCCTCGCGCGCCAGCCGCTCGACCGCAGGCCCGCCGGGAAAACCGAGGCCGAGGATCTTGGCGGTCTTGTCGAACGCTTCGCCCAACGCATCGTCGATGGTGGTCGCGAACCGGCGGTACTGGCCGACCCCATCGACCCGCAGCAACTGGCAATGCCCGCCCGACACCAGCAGCAGCGCATAAGGAAATTTCAGCGTCGCATCGGCCAGCCGGGGGCTCAGCGCGTGCCCTTCAAGATGATTGATTGCCAGCAGCGGCCGGTCGCTCGCCATCGCCAGCGCCTTGGCCGTGACGAGGCCGACCATGACCCCGCCGATCAGCCCAGGACCGGCGGTCGCCGCCACTGCATCGCAATCGGCCAGTTCTACTTCGGCCTCGGTCAGAACTGTCTGGATCAGCGGCGCGAGGCGTTCGGCATGGGCGCGCGCGGCAATTTCAGGGACCACGCCGCCGTAGGGCGCGTGCCGATCGTCCTGCGAAGCAATAGCTTGCGCCAGAATTCGGCGATCCCCCGTCACCAGCGCCGCAGCCGTTTCATCGCAGCTGCTCTCGATGCCCAGCACCATCCTCATCGCGCGCTTCCACTGGACGTAAATGGCCATTAGGGCAAGGAGGCCCGATGGCCGCTCACCCCCTTCTCAAGCTCGGAACGCGTCGTTCACCGCTGGCCATGGCCCAGGCGCACGAAGCACGCGCTCGCCTGTGTGCGGCGCATGGGTGGGAAGAAGCGGCGGTGGAACTGGTCCCGGTGATCGCCAGCGGTGACCGGATTCAGGATCGCCTGCTGGCTGACCTTGGCGGCAAGGCACTGTGGACTCGCGAGCTCGATGCCTGGCTGGAAGACGGGTCGATCGACGCTGCGGTGCATTCGCTCAAGGACGTCGAGACCCTGCGTCCGGAAAACTTTGCGCTCGCTGCGATCCTGCCGCGGGCCGACAAGCGCGACGTCCTGCTCGGCGCGGCCAGCGTGGCCTCGCTGCCGCAGGGAGCGATCATCGGCACCTCTGCGCCGCGCCGCGCCGCGCAACTGCTCCACGCGCGGCCCGATTGCCAGGTGGTGATGTTCCGCGGCAACGTGGCGACCCGCATGGCCAAGCTGGCGGCGGGCGAGGCTGACGCCACTTTCCTCGCGGCGGCTGGGCTTGAACGACTGGGTGAAACGAGCGCGGGAACGCCGCTCGACCCGGCGGGCTGGCTCCCCGCCCCGGCGCAGGGGGCCATCGCCATCGAATGCCGCGCCGACAAGGCACAGGTACGCGATTGGCTCGGGGCCATCGACCATGCGCCAAGCCGTGCCGAAGTCATCGCCGAACGCGCCCTGCTGGCTGGGCTGGGGGGCAGTTGCCACAGCCCGATAGCGGTCCTGTGCGACCATACCGACGGCATGCTGGCGATGCGCGCCGCGCTTTACAGCCCCGACGGCGCAGAGCGGGTCGAAGGTGCCGCCAGCTTCCCGGTCGGCGATACAGCGGCACCTGCTCGGCTGGCGGCGGACCTCCTCGCGCGGGCCACGCCTGGCATCGCGGCACATTTTTCCGGACCGCAATGAGCACCCTCGTGTTGACTATTCGCCCGCAGCCCGGCAGCGCGGCGACGGTGGCCGCAGGAAGTGAGGCGGGCCTTTGCATCGAAGCTTGCCCGCTGTTTGAAATTCGCCCGCTGGCGTGGATGGCTCCACCGCCGGACTCCATCGATGGCGTGCTGCTGGGAAGTGCCAATGCCCTGCGCCACGGCGGACTGGGGCTGGGCAACTTTCGCGGCAAACTGGCCTTTGTGGTGGGCACGGCTACGGCCAGCGCCGCCGAATCGGCAGGCCTTCAGGTTGCAAGATGCGGGCAGGGGCAGTTGCAGCCGCTCGTCGATACGCTCGATCCGCCGCTGCGCCTGTTGCGTCTGACAGGGGCCGACCACGTGCCGATCATCCCGCCCGCCGGGATCACTATCGATACTCGCATCGCCTACGAGAGCGTGCCGCTTCCCATTCCTGCTGCCCTGGCCGCGCGCTTGCAGCAGGGCGCATTGGTCCTGTTGCATTCGGCGGTCGCCGCCAGCCATTTTACCGAACAATGCGATGCGCACGGTGTGCCCCGGGCGGCGATCCGCCTCGCCGCTCTTGGGCCGCGTATCGCTTCTGCTGCGGGCTACGGATGGGCCGAGGTCCGTTCAGCCCCTGAGCCAGCCGAAGGCCGCCTGTTGGCTTTGGCCACAGACATGTGCCATGAAACGTGAACGAGGCGAGACCGACCGAGAGCGGTGAGCCAAGGTCGCGAGGGATGACGATGGACGACTTGGATTCCGACCGCGCCCAGACCGCGAGCCGCCGACCGGTGAGTATGCGGGTTGTTGCCGGGATCGTGCTGGGGGCTTTCCTGGTCGGCGCGGCGGGGGTCTGGTACCTGACCGGCGGGCCCGCTTCGCTCGGCAAAATGTTCAGTTTCGGCCCGGATGTAGCCGTGACCGATGCGCCGACGACGGATGCACCCGCACCGGCCGATCCGGCCACCACTTCGGCGCAGCAGCAAGCGGCAGCCGCGCGGGTCGAACAAGTGGCCGAAACGCAGGGCGGGCTCGACCAGCGGGTCGCCGCAATGGAGCAGCGGCTCACCAAGCTCGACCTGCAGGCCCAGGCCGCGGCAGGAAATGCGGCGCGGGCCGAGGGGTTGCTGATCGCCTTTGCCACGCGCCGGGCGATCGAACGCGGGGCCCCGCTGGGTTACCTTTCCGACCAGTTGCAACTGCGCTTCGGCGATGCCCAGCCCAACGCCGTGCGCACGGTGATCGCCGCGGCGCAGCGGCCGGTCACGCTCGACCAGTTGCTCGCCCAACTCGACCGGCTTGAACCGGAACTGGAGCAGACACCCAAGACCGAAGGCACGATCGACTGGTTGTCACGGCAAATGGGCTCGATCTTCGTCGTGCGCCGCGCCGATTCGCCGTCGCCTGCACCCGAACGCCGGGTCGAGCGGGCGCGGCTGTTCCTCCAAAGCGGGCGTGCCGAAGCGGCAGTGCAGGAAGTTCGCCTGATCCCCAATGCCGCTCCGGCGCGCGCCTGGCTGGCCGATGCGGAACGCTACGCCGCCGCGCAGCGGGCGCTTGAATTGCTGGAAACGGCGGCGATTCTCGAACCGCGCACATTGCGCGACGGAACGGGGACGCGGATCGAACAGGCGAGCCCGGCCAGCGGGCGCTGACGCTCAGCCGCGCAGCAATTCCGGCAGCTGGCCCGACATGCCGCGGGCCTCGTCCATGAACCAGCGTTTGAGCGTCGGCGCCCGCTGCACCGCGCCCATGCCCAGCCGGCGGATCGCGCTGGGCAGCTTGCCCGGCACCCCGAACAGCCGGGTCAACCCGTCGGTCGCCAGCGCCACCATGAAGCTGTCGAGCCCGCGCCAGCGTTCGTAACGGGCGAGCAATTGGGCATCGCCCGGATCGAGCCCGAGGCGCGCGCCTTCGGCGATTACCTCGACCAAGGCGCCGACATCGCGCAGGCCGAGGTTGAGCCCTTGCCCGGCGATGGGGTGAATACCGTGCGCCGCGTCGCCAACCAGCGCGAGGCGCGGCGCGGTGACTTTGGCGGTGTGGTGGAAGCCGAGCGGGAACGAGGCGCGCGGTCCATTCAGCGCCACTTCGCCGAACAGCCCGTGCATGCGTTTTTCGACTTCGGAAGCAAATGCGCGCGGCGATAGCGCGAGCACGCCGGCGGCATCCTTCTCGCTCACCGTCCACACCAGCGCACTGCGGTGCTTGCCCTCAGGCGTATCGAGCAGCGGCAGCAACGCGAATGGCCCGGCGGGGTAGAAGATTTCCCACGCGACATTGCCGTGCGGTTTGGCATGGGTCAGCCCGGTCACGATCGCGCGGTGGCGATAATCCCACTTGGCGACCGTAATGCCCGCCTGCTCGCGGGTTGGTGAATTGCGGCCCTCGGCAGCGATCATCAGCGCGGCTTCGAGCACGGTGCCGTCGGCCAGCGTGGCCGAAACGCCGAATTCGCCGCGTTCGCGCGCGGTCACATCGGCGCGCGAGTGCCAGGCGATCAGCGGCTGGGCCGCAGCGGCTTCGAACAGGGCAAGACGCAGCGTGCGGTTGGCGAACATCCTCCCGAGCGACCCCTCGTGCGGTTCGGGCTCAAAGTCGATCCGCCCCGGTTTCATCCCGTCAGTGACGGCGATGCGCGCGATCGGGCAGGCTTGGGGCTCGAGCGCGGCGGCGAGGCCGATATTGGTGAACAGGTTCCAGCTCGCGGTTGAAATGGCCGAAGCGCGGCCGTCAAACCCTTCGGCGGTCAGTTCCGCCGGATCGGCGCGGTCGACCACATGGCTCGACAGGCCCTTTTTCGCCGCTGCCAGCGCCAGGGTCATGCCCACCAGACCGCCGCCGAGGATCAGGAGATCGCGCTTGTCGCTCATCGGGTGCAGCCCTAGAGCCTGCGGCACGATGCGCGCAAGCTTGAAGCCCGTCCTGAAGCTGATTCTGGCCCTGCTCGCGCTGGCAATTGCTACGCCGTCTGCAGCGCAGCTGGCTGTCCGGGCCAAACCCAACCACATGGCCGCCGAACTGGTTGCGGCCGGGCCTGCCGTGCCGGGCAAGCCGCTCGACCTTGCGCTGCATTTCACGCCCGAGCCGGGGTGGCATGGGTATTGGTCGAACCCCGGGGACGCTGGCCTTGGCATGCAGCTGGTGTGGCACCTGCCCGCCGGGTGGAGCGCTGGCGACCTGCTATATCCAGTGCCGCAGCAGCTCAAGATCTCCGGGCTGATGAATCACGTGTACGAGGGCGACTATGCGGTGCTGGTGCCGATAGCGGTACCCGCGAACGCTTCGGTCAATGCAGTCTTTCCGGTCGAGGTCGAGGCCGACTGGCTCGCCTGCACCGAAGAGATCTGCGTACCCGAACACGCCACGCTGACCGTGCGGCTGACCACCGGCCCCGGCCCAGAGGACGCGCGCTTCAACCAGTGGCGCTCGGCCTTGCCGCCGCTGCTCGATCGTCCGTCGCGGTTCGACCTTGGCGCGAAAACCCTGCGCATTGCGATACCGCTCCCCGCCTCGCTGGCGCTGGCCAACCCGCATGTCTTCCTGCGCAACGAGCAATTGATCGACTATGCCGCCCCGCAGGTATTCAGGCGAATCGGCGATGTGCTGGTGGCCGAAATCCCGCGCCGGGGGATCACCCAGAGCGCGGATAACGTCACCGGCATCCTCAAGCTGGATGACGAAGACAACGGCGTGACGTTCGCTGGGCCTGCGGGCGAGGTGCCGACCGGCGGGACGCTGGTTGGGGGCGGCAGTGCGCCGCTGGCTCCGCTTTGGGCATTGCTCGGCGCGGCGCTGGCGGGCGGGTTGCTGCTCAACCTGATGCCCTGCGTGTTCCCGATCCTCAGCCTCAAGGCGCTCAGCCTCGCCCGCGCCGGCGAAAGCGCCGAGGGCGCGCGGCGGGAAAGCTTGGCCTACACCGCCGGCGTCATGCTCGCCTGCCTCGCGCTGGGGGCGCTGCTGCTGCTGTTGCGGGCGGGCGGCAGCGAGATCGGCTGGGCGTTCCAGTTGCAGGAACCGGGCGTGGTCGTCGCGCTGCTGGTGCTCGCGGTCGCGATCACCGCCAACTTCGCCGGGCACTACGAACTGCCCTCGCTGTCGTTCACGCGCTCGGGCGGGCGAGCGAGCGCGTTCTCGACCGGCTTGCTGGCCGCGTTCGTCGCCACTCCGTGCACCGGCCCGTTCATGGCCGCCGCGCTCGGCGCCGCGCTGCTGCTGCCGTGGTGGCAAGGCATGCTGCTGTTCGCCACCCTCGGCTTCGGGCTGGCGCTGCCGTTCCTGCTGCTCGGGTTCGTGCCCGCGCTGCGCAAGCTGCTGCCGAAACCCGGCAAGTGGATGGAGACTTTCCGCCGCGTTCTCGCGGTGCCGATGGGCCTGACCGCGCTGGCGCTGCTGTGGCTGGCGTGGCGATTGGGGGGAGACCAGTTCGCAGTAACTGCCCTGACCGTCGCCCTGATGATCGTCTTTGTGATGTCACAAGCTTGGGGCGCCAAGAGAAAGCCGGGTTCGAAACTGGCCGCGATTGTGTTTCTCGTGCTTGCCCTGGTGACTGCGGGGTACTTGCTGCCCAATCGATACCAGCCGGATGCTCAGAGCGGCTCCGCTGAAGGCTTGCTCGCCGCCGTCCCGTTCAGCGATACCGCGCTCGCCGAGGCGCGCGCTTCCGGCGAGCCGGTGTTCGTCTGGTTCACCGCCGACTGGTGCCTGACCTGCAAGGTCAACGAGAGCGTCGCGATCGAGCGCGAGGCCACGAAGGAGGCGTTCGACAAGGCCGGCGTCGTCGCCCTGCGCGGCGACTGGACCCGGCGCGATCCTGACATCACCCGCTTCCTGACCGAACACGGGGTCGCCGGGGTGCCGCTTTACTTGTGGTACGCGCCGGGCAAGGACGGCGAAGTCCTGCCGCAAGTGCTGACGCCGAGCAGCCTTAGCGAGCTGGCGCAGCAGAGCTCGTAGCAACTGGCTTAGCGGCGCTTTCCTCGGCTGCCTCGGCCGCTTCGGCTGCCTCGGCCCGCTTGACCTGACCACCCGCGCGGCACCACGTAATGAACTCGCCGGGGATGCGGCTGCCGCCCATCATCACCGTGCCCCCGCCGGGCAGGGTCGCTTCGATTTCGTGGGTGCCGGTGAACACGTCGAGCATCGGGTCGGCCGCCGGGATCGCGCCTTCCCAGCGCCATTCGCCCTCATGCAGCGCAGCGTCGACCTTGAAGCGCGAGATCGTGCCATTGCCGAGCACCGGGAATATCGCCTGCTCGCCCGGCCGCGTGGTGACATGGCGGATAATCCGCACCTGCACCGGAGTATCGCGCAAACGGCAGGCCAGCGTGATCATCGGCTTGTCGCCCGGCGCGCCGAAATCGATCGCCTGGCCGTTGCCGGTCACGCTCCAGCTGGCATCGCTTGTCTCGGGCGATTGGAGCGGTACCGGCGGGGTGTGCCGCGCGTCGTCGAGCGAGATTCGCTGCGCCTCGAGCGGTGCCTGCTCCTGCTGTCCGCAGGCTGAGAGCAATAACAGGGCGAGGAGGGCTGGGGGGGCTTTCACCCGCCCCATTTGCGCTGCGACTTGCCGTAGCGCAACTTGCGGGTGCCGGGTTTTCCCTCGTTCGCGCGGCCCACTTGCGGCGCCCGCTTCTGGTCGTCGGGCAAGCCAAGTTCGTCAGCCTCGAGCCGCCTGATCTCGTCGCGCAGACGGCCGGCCTCCTCGAATTCTAGGTCGGCGGCGGCATTACGCATGCGCTTTTCCAAGTCTTCGATGTAGCCGCGCAAGTTGTGGCCCACCAGGTTGTTGCGCTCGGGATCGCCAGTGTCGATCAGCACCCCGTCGCGGCTGGCGGTGTGGGCGACGATGTCCTGGATGCCGCGCTTGATGGTGGTGGGCGTGATGCCGTGCTCGGTGTTGTATTCGTGCTGCTTCTCGCGCCGCCGGTCGGTTTCGGCCATCGCGCGTTCCATGCTGCCGGTGATCCGGTCAGCGTAGAGGATGACCTTGCCTTCGACGTTGCGCGCGGCGCGGCCGATGGTCTGGATGAGACTGGTTTCCGAGCGCAGGAAGCCTTCCTTGTCGGCATCGAGGATGGCGACGAGGCCGCATTCGGGAATGTCGAGGCCTTCGCGCAGCAGGTTGATGCCCACCAGCACGTCGTAGACGCCCAGCCGCAAGTCGCGGACCAGTTCGATCCGTTCGAGCGTCTCGACGTCGGAATGCATGTAGCGCACGCGCAGGCCCGCTTCGTGCATGAACTCGGTCAGGTCTTCGGCCATCCGCTTGGTCAGCGTGGTGACGAGCGTGCGGAAGCCCTTCTGCGCGGTCAGGCGGCATTCGTTGATGCAGTCCTGCACCTGGTCTTCGACCGGGCGGATCTCCACCGGCGGATCGATCAGGCCAGTGGGGCGGATAACCTGTTCGGCAAATACGCCGCCGGTCTGGTCCAGCTCCCATGGGCCGGGCGTGGCGGACACCGCGAAGGTCTGCGGGCGCATCGCGTCCCATTCATTGAAGCGCAGCGGTCGGTTGTCGATGCAGCTTGGCAAGCGGAAGCCATATTCGGCCAGCGTCAGCTTGCGGCGGTGATCGCCCTTGGCCATGGCGCCGATCTGCGGCACCGTCTGGTGGCTTTCATCGACGAACAGCAGCGCGTTTTCGGGCAGGTATTCGAACAGCGTCGGGGGCGGTTCGCCGGGCAGGCGGCCAGTCAGGAAGCGGCTGTAGTTTTCGATTCCGGCGCAACTGCCGGTGGCGGCGATCATCTCGAGATCGAAGTGCGTGCGCTGTTCGAGCCGCTGGGCTTCGAGCAGGCGCCCTTCGGCGTGCAATTCCTTGAGACGCTCCTCAAGCTCGAAACGGATCGCTTGCGCGGCCTGCTTCATCGTCGGGCCCGGCGTTACGTAGTGCGAATTGGCATAGACGCGGATGGAGTCCAGGCTCCCGCCCTTGGCGCCGGTCAGGGGGTCGAATTCGCTGATCTCTTCGATATCGTCACCGAAGAAGCTGATCCGCCAGGCCATGTCCTCATAGTGGCTCGGGTAGATTTCCAGGCTGTCGCCGCGCACCCGGAAGTTGCCGCGGGCAAAGGCCACGTCGTTGCGCTTGTATTGCAGCGCCACCAGCTTGCGAATGATTTCGCGCTGGTCCTGCGACTGGCCCTTCTTGAGGTCGAAAATCATCGCCGAATAGGTTTCGACCGAGCCGATGCCGTAGAGGCACGAGACCGAGGCGACGATGATCACATCATCGCGTTCGAGCAACGAACGGGTGGCCGAATGGCGCATCCGGTCGATCGCTTCGTTCACCGAGCTTTCCTTCTCGATGTAGGTGTCCGACCGGGGGACGTAGGCTTCGGGCTGGTAGTAGTCGTAGTAGCTGACGAAATACTCGACCGCGTTGTTCGGGAAGAAGGTCTTGAACTCGCCATAGAGTTGCGCGGCGAGGAGCTTGTTAGGGGCCAGCACCAGCGCCGGGCGCTGCAGTTGCTCGATCACCTTGGCCATGGTGAAGGTCTTGCCGCTGCCGGTGACGCCGAGCAGCACTTGCGTCTGGTCGCCGGCCAGCGAGCTATCCACCAGTTCGCGAATCGCTGTCGGCTGGTCGCCCGCTGGCTCGTATTCCGAAACCAGTTCGAACGGCCGCCCGCCCATCGATTTTTCGGGGCGCTGCGGTTTGTGCGGGGTGAAGTTCTGCGAGGTGTCGGGTTCCTGCAGTCCGCGACGGATAACGAGTTCGGCCATGGCGCGAATATGGGGCCAGGCGCGCTGCATCGCAATCGGCTGGAGCGATGTTTGCAGCCTGTTCGGGAAATTGTGACCGGCAAAGTCGTTCATCGACGAACAAGTCATTTCTGTTACGGTGCCGCGATGTTTGCAGGTTTCACGATGCCTTCCCGAACTCCACGCACCGAGGCGCAGCGCGCGGCGATGCGCACGTTCTGGACGCGCCGGGTCGACCTGATGCGCAGCAAGCCGCCAGCGGACGTGCGCGGCCCGCAGCGGCGCCTGATCTGGGCTGAAATCGCGTCGCCGCTGGAGCCGGTGCGGCGGATGTTCCGCCCGCCGCTGGAATTGGCGCAGAGCAAAAATCCCAAGCTGGTGATGCTATTGCCCGGGTTCGGCACGCACCCCCTGCGGATGCGCTACATGGCGCAACAGCTCGAAGGCGCAGGGCACAAGGTCAAACGCTGGGGGCTGGGCTTCAATCTCGGCCCGACCGAGGAGAACTTCACCGCGCTGGAACATCGCATCCGCCACATCCGCGAACGCTATGACCGCGAAGTGGTGCTGGTGGGGTGGAGCCTGGGCGGAATTTTCGCGCGCGAATTGGCCAAGCGGCATCCGGAACTGGTGTCCAAGGTGGTGACCATGGGCTCGCCCTTCTCGGGCACGCCTTACGCCAACAACGCCTGGCGCATTTACCAGTTCATCACCGGCCACTCGGTCGAACAGCCGCCGGTCGAAGCAGAACTGGCGCTCAAACCGCCGGTCGAGACCGTGGCCCTGTGGAGCCCGCGTGACGGGGTGGTTTCGCCGCGTAGCGCCTGTGGGACCGTGGGCGAACGCGATCGCGCCAGGGCGCTGCGCTGCACGCATCTGGGATTTGCCAATTCCGCCGAGGCCGTGCGCGCCGTGGCCGAGGAACTGGAGCGCAGCTGAGCGGTTTGTCCGGGGTGCCATCGCCTTGGCCAGTCCCTTGTTCAAACTCTTGGCGGTTTGCCTGAACCGTGTAATTGTGCGGTGCGTCAATAATAGGAAATCATGACCGCGCCGGACCAAGCCCCCTACGATGAAATGTTCGCGCCTGATGGTTCGGTGCGTGAGGGCTATAGTGACTATAACAGCTGGCTGGGGGGACAGGACCGTACGTGGATGCGGCGCAAGGGTTCCGAAGCCGAAACCTTCTTCCGCCGCACCGGCATTACGTTCAACGTCTATGGAGAAGATGACGCCGAAGAACGGCTGATCCCGTTCGACATGGTGCCCCGCATCATAACGGGCGGCGAATGGCGGCGGCTGTCACGCGGGATCGAGCAGCGGGTGCGGGCGCTCAACGCGTTCATGCACGATCTCTACCACCGGCAGGAGATCATCCGTTCCGGCCGGCTGCCCGAACGCCTGTTCCGCGACAACAAGGCGTGGTTGCCGCAGATGGTCGGCTTCACCCCGCCAGGCGGGGTCTACACCCATATCGTCGGGATCGACCTGGTACGCACCGGGTCGGACGATTTCCTCGTGCTGGAAGATAACGCGCGCACGCCCAGCGGCGTGTCCTACATGCTCGAAAATCGCGAAACGATGATGGCGATGTTCCCCGAGCTGTTCGCGCAGGTGAAAGTCCAGCCGGTCTCGAATTATCCGCGGCGGCTGGCAAAAAGCCTGGCCGACTGTGCGCCAGACGGAGCTGGTGACAATCCCACCGTCGCCGTGCTCACGCCGGGGATATACAACTCCGCCTACTTCGAACATGCCTTCCTGGCCGACCAGATGGGCGCCGAGCTGGTCGAGGGCAGCGATCTGCGCGTGTTCGAGGGCCGCGTGCAAATGCGCACCACGCGCGGGTTCCAGCCGATCGACGTGCTCTATCGCCGGGTCGATGATGATTACCTCGACCCGTTGACGTTCAATCCCAACAGCGCGCTGGGCGTGCCGGGCATCATGGACGTCTATCGCGCGGGGCGGATTACGATCGCCAATGCGCCGGGTACCGGGGTGGCCGATGACAAGGCGATCTATTCGTTCATGCCCGAGATCGTCGAGTTCTATACCGGCGAGAAGCCGCTGCTGGCCAATGTCCAGACGTGGCGCTGCGCCGACCCTGACAGCCTCAAATACGTGCTCGAAAACCTGCACGAGCTGGTGATCAAGGAAGTGCACGGCTCCGGCGGCTACGGAATGCTGATCGGTCCAGCTGCCAGCAAGCGCGAAATCACGGCGTTTCGCGAGAAGCTGATCAGCAACCCGACCAATTATATCGGCCAGCCAACGCTGGCGCTGTCCACTTGCCCGATCATCACCAAGTCCGGGCTGGCCCCGCGCCATGTCGATTTGCGCCCGTTCGTGCTGGTCTCGCCCGAAGGGGTCGAGGTCACGCCCGGCGGGCTGACGCGCGTCGCGCTCAAACAGGGCTCGCTGGTGGTCAATTCGAGCCAGGGCGGTGGGACCAAGGATAGCTGGGTCCTGTACGACTGATGGCCTGCACCTCGCCATGCTAGGCCGCGTCGCCAACGGCATCTTCTGGATGTACCGGTATCTCGAGCGGGCGGAAAACACTGCCCG
>JBDSDZ010000186.1:0-10806 GCA_039920345.1 Croceibacterium sp. | reverse complement strand
TCGCGCATCCTTCCGCCGTCGTGCCGGTTCCAGCCGAGCTGCAGCCAGTACGCCATCGAGGCCTTGCAAAAACACGGGGCGATCAAGGGTGGATGGATGGCAACCAAGCGGCTAATGCGCTGCCAGCCGTGGGGGGGCCACGGGCACGACCCGGTACCTTGAAGCCCGGCACCTTGTAGCGCTGGCCTGCTGAACTCACTTAAGCCGAACTCAATTAGGATCACTCTTGGACAACCAGCGCAATCTTATCGTCGCCGTCGTGCTGTGCATCGCACTGCTGCTCGGCTTCGACCTCGTGATCGGCAAGTTTTACCCGCAGCCGACAACCACCGCGCAGGTCGCTCCGGCGGCTGATGCGCGCGTCGCCGCCGCTGCACCTGCGGTCAAGGCCAAGCACATCCGCGACGGCGGGCTGGTCGACCCGGCCGAAGAAGCCCTCGAGGAACGCGATGTCGCCACCGCGCTCGCGAGCCCCGGCCGTGTCGCGATTGATGCGCCCGAAGTGGCCGGGTCGATCAACCCGGTCGGTGGGCGGCTGGATGACCTGGTGCTCAAGACGCACCGCCAGACGGTGGACAAGGACAGCGGCCCGGTGCGGCTGTTCTCGCCTGCCGGAACGCCGGCGCAGGAATTCGCCCAGTTCGGTTGGGTTGCGGGCACCGATGCAGTTGCGGGCAATGGCTCTACCCCCGTCAAGCTGCCCGATGCCGCGACCGTGTGGCAGGCCAGCGGCGGCCCGCTCGCGCCCGGCAAGCCGGTCATGCTGGCGTGGGATAACGGCGGCGGCCAGCGCTTCACGATCACCTACTCGATCGACGAATTCTACATGCTGTCGGTGGCGCAGTCGGTTGCCAACACGGGCACCGCGCCGATTACCGTGCGGCCTTATGCGTTTCTCAACCGTACCAGCCGCACCGCCAGCCAGAATAGCTGGAACCTCCATTCAGGGCCCATCGGCCACTTCGGCGGGTCCGTGAATTTCAGCACCGACTACAGCGACCTGGACGACACCGGCACGGTCAAGCCGGCCGGCGCAACGCGCTGGATCGGCTATACCGACATCTACTGGCTGGCCGCACTGATCCCGCAGGACGGCACCCAAGCGAGCGGCGAATTCCGCGCCCTCGGCGGCGAGGATTACCGCGCCGACCTGCTCTACGATCCGGTCAACGTCGGCCCGGGTCAGGCCATCACCCAGACCACGCGGCTGTTCGCCGGGGCCAAGGAAAGCAAGGTTCTGGACCGCTACGAAGACGCCGGAGTGCCCAATTTTGGCCTCGCGATCGACTGGGGCTGGTTCCGCTGGTTCATGTACCCGATCTTCTGGCTGCTGAACCAACTCTATGACCTGACCCACAACTTTGGCGTGGCGATCATCCTGCTCACCGTGGTGGTGCGCAGCCTGATGTTCCCGGTGGCGCACAAGCAGTTCGCCAGCATGGCGCAGATGCGCGCCGTGCAGCCCAAGATGAAAGCGCTGCAGGAACGCTACAAGGACGACAAGCCGCGCCTGCAGCAGGAAATGGGCAAGCTCTACAAGGATGAAGGGGTCAACCCGCTGGCGGGCTGCCTGCCGCTGTTCCTGCAAATCCCGATCTTCTTTGCCCTGTACAAGACGCTGCTGGTCTCGATCGAGATGCGCCACAAGCCGTTCGTGCTGTGGATCCACGATCTGTCCGCGCCCGATCCGCTGCACATCCTCAACTTGTTCGGGCTGCTGCCGTTCACCCCGCCAAGCTATCTTGCGATTGGCGTGCTGGCGGTCCTGCTGGGCACCACGATGTGGCTGCAGTTCAAGCTCAACCCGGCGGCGATGGACCCGGTCCAGCAGCAGATGTTCATGATCATGCCGTGGGTGCTGATGTTCGTCATGGCCCCGTTCGCGGCCGGACTGCTGATCTACTGGATCACTTCCAACCTGCTGACGCTGGCGCAGCAACGCTTCCTCTATTCGCGCCATCCGCAACTGAAAGCCCAGGCCGACAAGGACCGCGCCGAAAAGATCGCGGCTGCCGAACGCAAGAAGCTGCAGGGGTGACCGACGACAACGAAGAGGCCGCGGCGAAGGCACTCACAGAAGAAGCACGGCGGCTGTTTTCGGGCCGGGTAGAATTCCTGCTGTCGGCCCCCTCGCTCGATTTCCTGCCCGAGGCGGACTTCCCCGAAGTCGCCTTTGCCGGGCGCTCGAACGTCGGCAAGAGCTCGCTGATCAACGCGGTTACCGGGCGCAAGTCGATTGCCCGCTCCTCGGTCACGCCGGGCCGGACGCAGGAACTGAACTTTTTCGAGGTCGGCACACCTACCCAGTTCCGGCTGGTCGACATGCCCGGCTACGGCTTTGCCAAGGCGCCGGTCAAAGTGGTCGAGAAGTGGAAGCGGTTGGTGCGCGATTTCCTGCGCGGGCGCGCGGTGCTCAAGCGCACGCTGGTGCTGATCGACGCCCGCCACGGGATCAAGCCGCCCGACGAAGAGATGATGAAAATGCTCGACGAAGCGGCGGTCGGCTACCGGCTGGTGCTGACCAAGGCCGACAAGATCAAGGCCAGCGAACTGGCCGCGACGCTGGCCAAGGTCGAGGTCCAGGCCAAGAAACACATCGCGGCCTATCCGGTGGTCCACGTGACCAGCGCGGAAAAAGGCATGGGCATCGCGGAACTGCGCGCCGCGGTGCTGGCTGACGCCACGGGCTGAGCCATGCGCCGCACGGTCACGGTCAACGACCGTATGCAGCACGGTTATCGCTATCAGTTGTCAGCCCGGCCGGGGCAGGATTTTGACCCGGCGTTCGAGCCCGAGCTGACCCCCGCGGACATGCTCGAACTGGGCGTGTTCTGCGGCAAGTATCTGACCGATTGCCGGGCGGAGTTTCCCAAGAGCTGGTTCGAGCGCGCCAAGCTGGCGTCCGGCGGGCCCGATTGCTCGCTCAACTACTTCTGTGTCCAGGCCAGCAAGCCGCTCAGCGTGTGGCAGGCCAAGGGCTGGATCCACCCTGACGACCCGCGCGGCTGGTTCCAGTGGTATTGCCGTTACTACGCGGGCCGCCGGATGGAGGACGATACGCACCAGATCGGGCGCTGGCGCGCGTTTCGGCGCCATGCCGCGCAAGTGCGCAAGAACTGCGAGCCGGGCGATCCCTTCTGCCGCCCGCGCCAGCGCCAGGCGTTGCTGCAATGGGCGTATGACAGCCGGGTGATGTAGCGCGCCATCCGGCGAATGCCCGCGCCGTTCAGCCTCGACACGCCGAGGATGAATGATTAGGGCCGCCGCACACAGGCAACAGGATGCTCGCCACGTGAAGCTGATCATCGGTAACAAGAATTACTCGAGCTGGTCGATGCGCGGCTGGCTGGCAGCCAAGCAATCCGGCCTGCATTTCGAAGAGCTGACGGTCCACATCGACGGCGACGACTGGCAGGCCACCAAGCGCCAGGAAGACCAGTTCCAGCCATCGGCGGGCAAGGTCCCGGTGCTGTGGGATGGCGATGTGGTGGTGTGGGATTCGCTGGCGATCCTGGAATACCTGGCGGACAAGGTCGGGCGCGACCGGTTCTGGCCCAAGGACGACGGCGCGCGCGGCATGGCCCGGGCGATGGTCGCCGAAATGCATAGTTCCTACCTCGCGCTGCGCCGCCTGTGCCCGGTCAACGTGCGCAAGCGTATCCCGGGGTTGGAGCTGACCGACGAAGCGCGGGCCGACATCGTGCGCATCCTTGGCCTGTGGGCCGAAGCGCGCGCCCGATTCGGCAAGGGTGGCCCGTTCCTGTTCGGCACCTTCTGCGCCGCCGATATATTCTACGCCCCGGTGGTCAGCCGGTTCGTGACTTACGGCATCGGCGTGCCGGGCTTTGCCCAGACCTACATGCAGGCGGTGTGGGAACACGTCTGGATGCAGGAGTGGAACCAGTCCGCCGAAGACGAGCAGTGGACCATCGAGCAGTTCGAAGTCGCCTGAACGCCTGATTAGCCCTGCGGGGGAAAAGGCGTGCCGTCCTTGCGGGTAAAGCCGTTCGCGCGGTCAAACTTCATGTCGATGTCAGGGTATTCGCCCCAGTCTTTCGCGGTATCGCCCGCACTCAGGGCGAGCATCGTGCAGTCCGTGTCCGAGCGGTTTTCCAGCACATGGCCGTTGCGGACACCTTTGGGCCAGGCGGCGACGTCGCCGGCTTTGAGCACGGTTTCGCCTTCATCTTCGACCAGCACCGCCTCGCCTTCGAGAATCACCACCAGTTCGTCCTCTTCGGCGTGCCAGTGGCGCTGCGAAGACCACGCACCCGGCTTGAGCACCACGTGCGCGGCGCCCAGGTCGGTCAGCCCTGCAGCGGGGCGCAGTCGGCGGACCCAGCGGCCCTCGACCACTTTGTCGTGCGGATCGGGATAGCCGGTCGCGTTGCTTTGCGAGATCGCTTCGAGATCGAGCTTGGGCATGAGTATCGTCTCCGGCTGGAATGTCGCTGACGGCTCGTCTAACCCGGCTGCAATGGGAAATTCCAGCGATGTTGTGCGCCTTGCCGAAGAACTGATCGCTTGCGAGAGCGTGACGCCCGCGCGCGGCCCGGTGTTCGATGCGTTGGAGGCCACGCTCGCCCCACTGGGGTTCGAGGTCCACCGCTTCATCGCCGGCGGCGTAGTCGAGAACCTGTTCGCTATCCGGCGGGGGCCGACGGGCAGCCGGCACTTCGCGTTTGCCGGGCATCTCGACGTAGTTCCGCCCGGTCCCGGCTGGGCCAGTGACGCGTTTGTGCCCGAGCAGCGCGGCGGCTTGCTTTATGGGCGCGGCGCGGTCGACATGAAGGGTGCAGTTGCCGCGATGGCGGCGGCCGTGTCCGAAGTGCCCGCCGAGGCCGGAACTCTCAGCTTCATCATCACCGGTGACGAGGAAGGCGAGGCGGTCCACGGCACCCGCGCGCTGATCGATCTGATCCGGACACGCGGCACGGTGCCCGACTTTTGCCTGGTGGGCGAGCCGACTTCGGTCAGCCGGCTGGGCGACATGATGAAGATCGGCCGCCGCGGCTCGGTCAATGTGTGGCTCGAAGCCGATGGCACGCAGGGCCATGTCGCCTATCCGGACCTGGCGGATAACCCGGTCCCGCGGATGATTGCCCTGCTGGCGGAACTCGATGCGCTGGTGCTCGATGAGGGGACGGACTGGTTCCAGGCCTCGAACCTCGAGATTACCGAGATCGAGGTCGACAATCCGGCGCACAACGTGATCCCGGCGCAGGCCAAGGCGCGGCTCTCGATTCGGTTCAACGACACCCACAGCGGCGCCTCACTGGCCGCGCAAGTCAGCGAGATAGCGCAGCGGCATGGCGCCACCGCACACCCGGTTATCTCGGGCGAACCGTTCCTGACGCCGCCCGGCAAGTTCTCGGCGCTGATCGCCAGCGCGGTCAAGGCCGAAACCGGCATCTCGCCCGAAGCGTCGACCAGCGGCGGCACCTCCGACGCGCGGTTCCTCAAGGACTTGTGCCCGGTGATCGAATTCGGCTTGTGCAACGCCACGATGCACAAGCGTGACGAGGGAGTGGCGATAGACGACCTGGCCGCGCTCGCGCGCATCTACCGCCATATCGCGCTCGCCGCGCTCGGCCAGACCAGCGACTGAAGAGGGGAATCCGACATGGCCAAGAGGCTTACGCTCTACATCCTGATCGGCATGGTCCTCGGCGTCCTCATCGGCTCGATCATCAACGCCAAGCACGCCGCGGACGACCCGGCGCTGGCGCAGATCGCGGACTACTTGAAGCTGCTGCCCGATGTGTTCCTGCGGTTGATCAAGATGATCATCGCCCCGCTGGTGTTCGGCACGATCGTTTCCGGCATCGCCGGGATGGGCGACAGCGCCGCGCTCGGCCGGATCGGCGGGCGCGCTCTCGGCTGGTTCGTCAGCGCCAGCCTGATCTCACTCACCCTCGGCTTGCTGCTGGTGAACCTGTTCCGCCCCGGCGACGGGCTCTCGCTCGCCGCCGCGAGCGATGTCGGCGACCTGGCGACGAGCGACTTTACCCTGCGCCACTTCGTGCTGGAGATTTTCCCCACCAGCGCGTTCGATGCGATGGCGCAGAACAACATCCTGCAGATCCTGGTGTTCTCGGTCTTCGTGGGCGTCGCGCTGTCGGCGCTGGGCGAACGTGGTAAGGTCCTTGTCACCGCCAGCGAAGCGCTCGCCACGCTGATGCTGCGGGTGACCGATTACGTGATGCGGTTTGCGCCGTTCGCGGTGTTCGGCGCGCTCGCGGCGGTCATCGCGACCAAGGGGCTGGGCATCATCCTCGCCTACGGGGTGCTCGTCAGCGAGTTTTACTTCGGCCTGTTGCTGCTGTGGGTGCTGCTGCTGTCGATTGGCGCGATTTTCCTGCGCGGGCGGATTTTCACCCTGATCCGTTATATCCGCGAGCCGCTGCTGCTGACCTTCTCCACCGCCAGTTCCGAAGCCGGGCTGCCCAAACTGTTCGAACAGCTCGACCGGTTCGGGGTGCCGCGGCGCATTTCGGGGTTCGTGCTGCCGCTGGGCTACAGCTTCAACCTCGATGGCTCGATGATGTACATGAGCTTCGCGGCGATCTTCATCTCGCAGGCTTACGGCATCCCGCTGACGCTGGAGCAGCAGGTGATCATGCTGCTGACGCTGATGGTCACCAGCAAGGGCATAGCCGGGGTGCCGCGCGCCAGCCTGGTGGTGATCGCCGCCACGCTGAGCCAGTTCGGGCTGCCGATCGACGGCATCGCGCTGCTGCTGGGGATCGACCAGTTCCTCGACATGGGCCGCTCGGCCACCAACGTGGTCGGCAACGCGGTGGCGACTTCGGTCATCACCAAGTGGGAAGGGATGCTCGAAAATCCGGAGGAGGCAGAGGGCGAGGGGTCGCGCGCCCCGTCGCATACGCCCGAGCATGGCCGCAAGGGCCTCGACCTCGATCCTACCGTTTAGGCGGCGCCATCACCTTCGGCTTAAAGGCGCACAAATCGACCACCGGGCAGCGCCAGCATTCGGGTAGCCTCGCCTTGCAGGTGTAGCGGCCGAGCAGGATCAGCCAGTGGTGCGCGTGCCGGCGGAACGGCTGCGGCACGCGCTTTTCCAGCTTGGCCTCGACCTGTTCGGGCGTCTTGCCCTTGGCCAGCCCAGTGCGGTTGCCGACCCGGAACACGTGCGTGTCGACGGCAAAGGTCTCGGCCCCGAACGCGCAATTCATCACCACGTTGGCGGTCTTGCGCCCCACGCCCGGAAGCGCCACCAGCGCATCACGGTCGGTGGGCACTTCGCCCCCGTGATCGGTCAGCAACTGCTCGGACAGCGCAATCACGTTCTTGGCCTTGGCATTGAACAGGCCGATGGTCTTGATGTGCTGCTTGAGCGCCTCTTCCCCCAGCGCGACCATCTGCGCCGGGGTCTTCACCTCGGCAAACAGCGCCCGCGTCGCCTTGTTGACCCCGACATCGGTCGCCTGCGCGCTCAGCACCACGGCCACCAGCAACTGGTAGGTATTGCCGAACTCAAGCTCGGTTTCGGGCGAGGGGTTGTCTTCGGCAAGGCGGCGGAAGAATTCGAAGATATCGGCGCGGGTCACGGCAGGGTCTCAAGCAGTGATAGGGCGGCGCGGTGCCATAGCGGAGTGCCGAACAGCAGGACTTCGGCAAATTGTTCCGCAACAAGCGCGGTTCCAGCGGTGAGATAGGCTGGGTGCACCGCGCCAAAGCGTATCCGGTCGCGCAGCGCGGCCGCGACGATCGGCGCGTCCGCCAGGACAACCCCGAGCCAGATGTCCGGGCGCGGAAATTCGGGCAGGAAATGACGCCAGCGGAACCATGCGGGCCACAGGATGGCGACCGTTGCCAGCAGCAGCAGCCGCTTGTGCCACTGCGGCGCCTTTCGCAGCAGGATTGCGCCAGAAACCAGCAACAGGAAGGCCAGCGGGGTGGTGATCGCACCAATGAGGTTGTCGGCGCCCGTGGGGCCCATTGCGGCCACATCGCGCCGCGCGGCTTCGCCCCCGATCATCACCGTGCTGAGCGCAATCAGCGGCGCGAGCAGCAGCGCGGCCCAGCCGATCTTCCGGTGCAGGGAAAGCCGCTTCCTGACCAGCTGCGTCTGGGTGACGATTAGCAGCAGCCACAAGGTCAGCAACAGGCCGTGGACATGGGCGAACTGCGGACCTTCGAACTTGCCCAGCGCCATCGGCCTGACATAAGTTCCGAAGAACCCTATTGCCGCGACCGCCAGCGCGGCCAGCGCGGCAATCTTGTAGAACGACGATCCGAAATCTTTAGGCTCGGTGCCGGGTGGCCCGATCAAAGCCCGAGCACCTGCTCCATCGCATAGCGCCCCGCCGGCTGGCCGATCAGCCAGGCCGCGCCGCGGATCGCGCCGTGGGCGAAGATCATCCGGTCCTCGGCCACGTGGGACAGCGTCAGGCGTTCGCCTTCGCCGGCCAGGATCACGCTGTGTTCGCCGGCCACGGTCCCGCCGCGCAGGCTGGCAAAGCCGATGGTTCCGTGCCCGCGCTGGCCGGTGTGGCCGTCACGCCCGCGCTCGCTGTTGTCGGACAGCAGGATGCCGCGCCCACCAGCCGCCGCATTGCCGAGCAGCAGCGCCGTGCCGCTGGGTGCATCGACCTTCATCCGATGATGCATCTCCAGCACTTCGATGTCCCAGTCGGGCCCGAGCCGCGCCGCCGCTTCGCTGACCAGGTGCGCCAACAGCGTGATGCCGAGCGAGGTATTACCGGTCTGCAGCACCGGAATGGCCAGCGCCGCAGATTCGATCGCCGCGTGGTGGCGTTCCTCCAGCCCGGTGGTGCCGATCAGGATCGGGATGCCCGCCCCGATGGCGGCATGGAGGTTGCCTTCGAGCGCTGGCGGGGCAGTGAAATCGACCAGCGCAGCGCTGTGATCGGCCAGCGCGGCGACATCGCCGCCCTTGTCGACCCCGCCGGCATTCTCGTGCCCGGCGGCCTCGATCGCGCGGACGAGCGCGTGGCCCATCCGTCCGTCGCTGCCGATGATGCCGATGCGTGCCATTGCGCTCCCCTCAGGCGTCATGCTTCATGCCCGCCATGCCAGACATTCGCAACATCGTCATCCTCACCGGCGCAGGGATCAGCGCCGAAAGTGGCCTCAGGACTTTCCGCGCCGAGGACGGGCTGTGGGAGGATCATCCGATCGACCAGGTCGCTACGCCGGGCGGGTTTCGGCGCGATCCCGATCTCGTGCAGTGCTTCTACGACGAGCGCCGGGTCAACATCCTCGCCGCCCGGCCGAACCCGGCGCAAGACGCGCTGGCAAGGCTCGATGCGGCGTGGTCGGGTGAACTGCTGATCGTCACGCAGAACATCGACGACTTGCACGAACGCGCCGGGGCCAAACGGGTGCTCCACATGCATGGCGAGGGCCTGAGCGTCTGGTGCACCGCCTGCGACGCGCGCCATGGCTGGACGAGCACCTTGCGCGACAACCCGCCGTGCCCAAGCTGCGGCGAAGCGGCGCTGCGCCCGGACATCGTCTGGTTCGGCGAGATGCCGTACGAGATGGAGCGCATTTTCGCGGCGCTTGCGCGCGCCGACCTGTTCGTCAGCATTGGCACCTCGGGCGCGGTTTACCCGGCGGCGGGTTTTGTCCAGCAGGCCAAGAGCCACGGCGCGCGGGCGCTTGAGCTCAACCTCGAACGCAGCCAGGGTTCAGCGTGGTTCGACGAAACGCGACTCGGCCCGGCCAGCGTGCTGGTGCCGCAATGGGTGGAGGAAGTTCTGGCATGACCGAACATCGCGGGAGCTGCCATTGCGGCGCGGTCCAGCTGACCTTGCGCGAAACCCCGCCCGATGCGGCCGAGTGCAATTGCTCGCTATGCCGGCGGCGCGGCGCGCTGTGGCACCACACCCATCCCGATAACGTCAGCGTGACCGGCAGCAGCAAGGGCTATGTCCAGGGTGATTGCATGCTGACCAATTGGCACTGCGACACCTGCGGCTGCAGCACCCACTGGACCGCGATCGATCCCGCGTACGAGCGCATGGCGGTCAACCTGCGGCTGTTTGAGCCTGAGCTGTGGACCGACCTGCCGCGCCGCCTGATCGACGGAGCCAGCTTCTAGCCGCCGCAGGCGCGGCAGGCGGGATCCTTGGCAATCGACAGTGTGCGCATCGACGGGGCAAGTCCGTCGAGCAAGTGCAGCTTGCTCCACTGCGGATCGCCCATTCCGCCGACGGGTGCCAGCAGCACGCGAATGGCCTGCATCGCGGCGAAAGTTCCGGTCCACCCCGCCATCGCGCCGAGCATGCCGTCTTCGGCGCACGAGTCGCAGTCGTCGGCATCGAAAGCATCGCCGACATAGCAGCGGTAACAGGCCTCGCCCGGCGAGTGCCCGGCGAACGCGCCAACCTGTCCCTGGAAGCGGCCAACAGCGGCGCTCAACAGGGGGATGCCCGCCGCGACGCAGGCGTCGGACACCGTGAGCCGGGTGGCGAAGTTGTCGCATCCGTCGAGCACCAGGTCGGCGCCTGCGATGACTTCGGCAGCGTTGTCAGCGGTCAGGCGGTTGCGGACCCGGTGGGTGTTGATCCCGGAATCGAATTCGTGAACCCAGACTTCGGCCCGCGCGGCCTTGGGATGGCCAAAATCCTGTTCCAGGTAGATCGTCTGGCGCTGCAGGTTGCTGGCATCAACGTGGTCGTCATCGACCAGTACCAGCGAGCCGATCCCCGCGCCCGCAAGGTACTGCAGTGCCGGGCTGCCGATTCCGCCAATGCCCACGAGCACGACATGCGCCGTGGCCAGCGCGGCCTGCCCCGCGCCGCCGACTTCGGGCAG
>JBDSDZ010000185.1:0-15312 GCA_039920345.1 Croceibacterium sp. | reverse complement strand
GACATTCGCGGCCAGCGCGTCTCGAGGATGCGCGGCTTCCGGCAGTGGAAGTGGCACCTCAACGAGGGGTATGTGAAGATCAACGGTGAGATGCATTACCTGTGGCGAGCGGTCGACCAGGAAGGCGGGGTGCTCGAAAGCTACGTTACGAAGACCCGGGACTCCACAACCACTTCAACCTCGAACGCCACCCCATCGATAGAGAGACCAGCATGTCCCGTCGCTCGGCCGCACTGGCCGAGTGGCACAACCTCATGGCCTGAGACTTGCGCGAGCAAGCGACAGCTGGGCCGATCTGAGACGATTTGAGCTTAGTCTGACAGCGCCGTCGGGCACAAATTGCCTGCCACTGAGATCGTTTGGCCGTCTATGCCGGGTTTCCTCAAACCCCGACCTACCAGGATCAAAGCAGGTCCATCGGCGCACACTGTTCGTGCAGCCAGCGCCAGCAGATCCAGCCTTGTGATGAATTGTCGACGGTTGGGCAAACTGGCATTTTCGACGAGCGCGACGGGCGTTGAGCTCGCAAGGCCAGCACCCATCAGCCCAGCGGCGACGGCGCTTGCCGCGGCTTTGCCCATGTAGATCGCCAGCGTTGCCTGCGGGTCCGTCAGGCTTTTCCAATTGATGTCGAGCGGTTCGCCGGCTCGCGTGTGCGCGGTGACGAACGTCAGCTGGCGCGCTGTGCCGCGCAGTGTCAGAGACAGGCCAAGGTCAGCTGCGGCGGCGCTGGCGGCGGTTATTCCGGGGCAGATCCGCACCGGAACACCAGCCAAGTGGCACGCATCGAGCTCTTCCGTTGCGCGGCCGAATATCGCTGGATCGCCGCCCTTCAGCCGCGCGACCCTGCTCCCGCCGAGCGCTGCCTCGACGATCAGGCGGCTGATTGTGTCCTGAGCCTTCGAATGTCGGCCGGAACGCTTGCCAACGTAGACAAACCTGGCCGACGGCGATGCCAGGCTGAGCACCCCAGGCCCTACCAACGCGTCGTGAAAGACCACGTCAGCCATGCGCAGAAGGCGTTCAGCCTTGCGCGTCAGCAATTCCGGGTCCCCGGGACCGGCACCGATCAGCCAGACCGAGCCGCGCGGAAAATCACCTGGGTCAGCCAATGGCTGCCTCCCTCGTTTCGACGATCAGGCGCTGGATTTCGGGCCGGCAGGAACCGCAGTTGGTCCCGGCCGACAATGCGCGGCCGACCGCGTCGACGCTCGTCAGGCTCTGGCTGGCAATCGTACCGAGAATGGTTTTCAGACCGACATCAAAGCAGGCGCAGACGATCGGTCCGCGCTCTTCCACAGGCCCTGTCGGCTTGCCTGCCAACAACTCTACCGGACTCGGCGCTTCGTAAGCCGCCAGGGTGCCAATCAACCATTCACGATCGGGGAGTTTGCCAGCCCGCGCAATATAGAGCGCGCCGATCAGCCGATCGCTCTCGATCACGGCCATCCGCAGGCCGCTGCGCGCTGGATCGCGGATCTCGATGTGCTCACCTGAAGACGGAAGTGCATCGACCAGGATGGCCGGATCGCCATCGCCCGCAAGTTCGATCAGCCACCCCTGACCAACGCGCACCTTGGTGTAGTATTCTGCTGGAATCGATAGCGGCAGTTCGCGCGCGATGAGGAAGCCGCGCCACTGGACTGCAAAAGGTTCGATCCGCGCCGGGGTGGCCTTGAAGCCTGGCTGGCCCGAATGCGGGTCCACCAGCGGCGCAGGCAACAAGCCGCTGCGTCCCCCGCTCGATTGCTGGTCCGTCCAGTGGATTGGGGTGAATATCTCACCCTGGCGCTGGCCCTTGCTAAGCTGGGCGCGAAACACGCTGTCGCCTTGCGGCGTGCGTACGCGGACCAGTTCGCCATCCGCAACCCCAAGCGTTTCGGCATCGAGCGGGTGAATTTCGACCATCGGCTCGCGGCGATGCTGTGACAGTTTGGGCGAGAGCCCGGTGCGCGTCATGCTGTGCCAATGATCGCGATAGCGGCCGGTGTTGAGCGTCAGCGGCCACTTGGGCAGCGCCCCGCCGAGTTGGCGCTGACGCACGGCTACCAGCCGCGCCTTGCCGTCAGGGGTCGGGAACTGGCCGTTCGCGAACGGCAATCCACCCCAGCGCATGGGCTCCATCGCGTCGTAAGCCGCATTGGTGATCGATCCGTGATCCCCGAGGTCGAACAGCCGCTGCCCGTCATTGCGATACGATGACAGCCGCGCGTGTTCGCGATAGATTTCGGCCGGTCGCTCGTAAGTGAAGGCATCGCGCCATCCCATGGCGCGGGCAACTTCCGCGATGATCCACCAGTCCGCCTTCGCGTCTCCGGGCGCGGGAAGCACCGCGCGCTGGCGGCTTATCGTGCGATCCGAATTGGTAACAGTGCCGTCCTTCTCGCCCCAGCCGAGCGCCGGCAGTTTGATGTTGGCGTGACGCGAGGTGTCGGTATCGGCCACGCAATCCGAAACGACCACGAATGGACAAGTGGTCAGTGCGTCGCGGACCATCGCGGCGTCGGGCAAGGAAACGGCGGGATTGGTCGCCATGATCCACAGCGCTTTCACCCGCCCTTCGCCGATCGAACGGAACAGGTCGACCGCCTTCAGCCCGGGCTTGCCGGCAATCCGCGGCGAGGCCCAGAAGCGCTTCACCTCGGCGCAATGCTCGGGCGAGAAATCCCGATGCGCCGCGAGCGTCGATGCCAGCCCGCCAACTTCGCGGCCGCCCATCGCATTGGGTTGGCCGGTGATCGAGAACGGCGCGGCGCCCGGTTTGCCGATGCGGCCCGTCGCGAGGTGCAGGTTGGTGATGGCGTTGACCTGGTCGGTTCCGCGGATCGACTGGTTCACGCCCTGGCTGAACAGGGTAACCGTACGCGGATATCTGGCGAACAGGTCGTAGAACGTGCGCAGGTCCGCGGGCGCCACATCGCACGCGGCGGCGGTGGACCAAAGATCGCTGCCTTCCTGCAAACCGTCCCAAAAGCCCTTTGGCGCGGAAACGTGCGCGTGAAGAAACGCCTCGTCGAGCAGGCCCTGGGCGCTGCAATGGGCGAGCAGCCCGTTCATCAGCGCCACATCGCTGCCCGGGCGAAGCTGCAGGTGCAGGTCGGCGCCTTCGCAGGTTTCGGTGCGGCGCGGATCGATTACCACCAGCTTGGTCCCGCGTTGGGCGCGCGCGGCCATGATCCGCTGGTAGACGACCGGATGGCACCACGCCGTGTTGGATCCGACCAGCACGATCAGGTCGGCCTGGTCGAGATCATTGTAGCTTGCCGGGACGATATCTTCGCCGAATGCGCGCGTGTGCCCGGCTACCGCGCTCGACATGCAGAGCCGCGAATTGGTATCGATGTTGGCGCTGCCGATGAACCCCTTCATCAGCTTGTTGGCGACATAGTAATCTTCGGTGAGCAGCTGGCCCGAAACGTAGAATGCCACGCTGTCGGGACCATGGCGTGCGATTGTCGCTGCGAACCGCCGCGCGACCAGGCGGATTGCCTTGTCCCAGGTGGCCCGCTGGCCGTCGATTTCGGGGTGCAATAACCGGCCTTCGAGACCGAGTGTTTCGCCAAGGTGCGTGCCTTTCGAACACAACCGGCCGAGATTGGCCGGATGCTGTGCATCGCCGGCAATCTCGACCGTCCGATCATCGGTGACAGTCGCCGATATGCCGCAACCGACACCGCAGTAGGCGCAGGTGGTGCGGATTGGCATCATCGGCTTCAAGCTGCCTTGGCGCGGGGCAGATCGGCGGCAACCACTGCCTCACGCAGCAGGTAGATTCGCCCGCCATCGAGTTTGACCGGGATAGTCGGCACGCACCCTTCGTCGTCGCCGAGCGCCTGGCCGCTGCGCAAGGATATGCGCCAGTTATGCAGTGGGCAGGTCACGCTGTCGCCGTGGACGATGCCCTGGCTAAGCGGGCCTTGTTTGTGCGGGCAGGCGTTGACCAGCGCGTAAACCTCGCCGCGCATGGTATGGAACACCGCGATTTCGCGCGCCTCGCCGTGCAGGCCGCCCTCGACTGGCAAGGTTGCCGCCATGCCGGGTTCGATTTGCACAACTGGCCCGATGTCGAGCCACTTTGCCTGCACCATCAGACGAACTCCGGAGCGGGTCGAACGGTGGCGAGGTGCCGGTGGAGATCGCTGCGTTCGCCGCTGGCGCGCTTGGCCCAGGGATCGTCTTGCATGAAGACCTGCGAGCGGCGGAAGCGCGCTGCCAGCCGCCCGATAGTCTCGGCGTCGTCGAACAATTGCGCCTTGATCCAGTCGAGCCCCTTGCGCTCGAGCCATGGCGCCGTGCGCTCAAGGTAATGGGCGTCTTCGCGGTAGAGCTGGATGAACGCCGCGCAGTGCTCCAGCGCTTCCTCTTCGGTTGCGACCTTGCACAGGAGGTCGGTAACCCGGACCTTGATCCCGCCGTTGCCGCCCACATGAAGCTCGTAGCCAGAATCGACGCAGATCACGCCGAAGTCCTTGATTGTCGCTTCGGCGCAGTTCCGGGGGCAGCCGCTGACGGCGATCTTGAACTTGTGGGGCATCCAGCTGCCCCAGCTCATCTGCTCTATCTTAACGCCCAGGCCGGTCGAATCCTGCGTGCCGAAGCGGCACCATTCGCTGCCGACACAGGTCTTCACCGTACGCAGCGCCTTGCCGTAAGCGTGGCCGGAAACCATTCCGGCGGCATTGAGGTCGGCCCAGACGGCGGGCAGGTCTTCCTTCTTGATCCCGAAAATATCCAGGCGCTGTCCGCCCGTGACCTTGACCATCGGGGCATCATATTTCTCCACCACGTCGGCGATCGCGCGCAGCTCGCGCGGGTTGGTCAGCCCGCCCCACATCCGCGGGACCACCGAATAAGTGCCGTCCTTCTGGATGTTCGCGTGAAGCCGCTCGTTGACGAAGCGGCTCTTCTGGTCGTCCTCGTATTCACCCGGCCACGCGCACAACATGTAATAGTTGAGCGCCGGCCGGCACGAGGCGCAGCCATCGGGCGTGGTCCAGTGCAATTCCTGCATGACCTGAGGGATCGCGCGCAGTTCCTTTTCGAGGATCAGGCGGCGCACGTCGTCATGGCCAAAGCTGGTGCACTTGCAGACTGTCTTGGCGCCGGCCTGGACCTCGTCGCCGAGCGTCAGCGCCAGCAGGCTTTCCACCAGGCCGGTGCATGAGCCGCAGCTGGCGCTGGCCTTGCACTGCGAGCGAACGGCATCGAGGCTGCAGGAGCCGCCGAGGATCGTCTTGATGATTTTGCCTTTGGACACGCCGTTGCAGCCGCAGATTTCTGCGTCGTCCGATAATGCTGCAACGGCGGCTTTAGGGTCCGCGAAAGCCCCTCCACCCAGGGCAAAAGCCTGACCAAAGATCAGGCCGTCGCGAATATCCGCGATGTCTTCGGCTTTTCGCAGCAGGTCGAAGTACCAGCTACCGTCGGCGGTATCGCCATAGAGTACCGCGCCGACCAGCCGGTCGTCCTTGAGCACCAGCCGTTTGTACACCCCGCGCGCGGCATCGCGCATGACGATGTCCTCGTGATCGTCGCCGCCGATGAAATCGCCGGCGGAGAATACGTCGATCCCGGACACCTTGAGCTTGGTCGAGGTGACCGAACCCGTATAACCGGTCGGAGAATCGGTCAGGTGGTCCGCCAGTGCGCGGCACATCTCCCACAGTGGCGCGACGAGGCCGTAGCACTGGCCGCGGTGCTGAACACATTCGCCCACCGCGACAATCGCCGGGTCCGAGGTGACCATGTCATCGTTGACCAGGATGCCGCGCTCGCAGTCGATCCCGGCGGTCTTGGCCAGCATGGTCGATGGCCGGATGCCGACTGCCATCACCACAATGTCCGCTGGAATTTCGCGTCCATCCTTGAGCCGGACGCCCGCGACATGGCCGCCGGACTCGAGAATTTCCTGCGTGTCGGCTCCGGTCAGGATGGTTTGCCCGCGCCGCTCGAGTTCGTTCTTGAGCAGCCAGCCGGCGGCCTCGTCGAGTTGGCGCTCCATCAACGTCGGCATGAGGTGGATCACGGTGACCGTCATGCCGCGCTGGGACAGGCCATGCGCTGCTTCCAGCCCCAGCAAACCGCCGCCGATCACCACCGCGTCGCCGCCCTGTTCGGCCGCGTTGACCATCCGGTCGACATCGTCCAGGTCGCGGAAGGTGACGACGCCCGGGAGGTCGCGGCCGGGCACCGGGATGATGAACGGTTCCGACCCCGTGGCGATCAGCAGCCGGTCGTAAGGCTCGATCCGACCTGCGCGAGTGACCACCGACTGGACGTCGCGCTCGATGCGGTCGACGGGGTCCCGGGTGACCAGCTCAATCCCGTTCTCGGCGTACCATTCGGCAGTATTGATCACGATCTCGTCGAAGGTCTTTTCGCCCGCCAGCACCGGCGAGAGCATGATCCGGTTGTAGTTCACGCGCGGCTCGGCACCGAAGATCGTGATCGCATAACGCCCCGGATCCCGCGCCAGTATTTCCTCCACCGCGCGGCAACCGGCCATGCCATTGCCGATCACGACCAGCTTTTCGAGCAGGGGCTGCGCCCTGATGAAATTCGTCGGTGCGTTCACTTCGTGCCGTCCTTCGAAACGCGCACGCAAAATAGCCGCCAAGTCCAAGGACTGGCGGCGCCATTGCCACGCTGTGTAAGGTCAGGGCGGTTCGATATTGCCCGCCCATCGTTGGACGAACCGTTCCGCTTGCCAGCATGATAACAGATTCGCAGTGCGTCAGGCAACCCTGTTGCAGTGCAGCATCGGAGGAAGTTGCCTCAAAACGCCACTTCGGCCTGTAACCACGCCTTCTTAGTATCGACCGCAAACCCACTGGCGCGGTAATTGGCGTACTTGGCCAGCAGGCCGACCGGTCCGAGTTTGAAACCAAGTGAAGCATCCCACTCGCTGCCGTAATCGAGGCCGCCAAAGTCGCTGTCGAATTCGTGAAAGGTCACCTCGGCTTTGAGCCCGGGGAGGGAGGGGACGGCAAAAGTCTTGCCGATGCCGGCGTACCGATCGCGCAGTCCGTTGGCAGGCGTGGTCAGGAACAGGTCGGCCCAGCCGTTGAAGGCATGCAAAGTCGCCAGCGGGGTCTGGAACGCCGCCACACCGTGATCGCTGCCCAATTCCTCGTAACCCGCCGTCGCTGTAAATCCGAACAGCGTGAGGCCAAGCTGAGCGGTCAGGTAGTCGGCATCATACGAGATGGGATTGCCCCCGTAATCGCTCTGCGCAGCGTAACTGGCGAGCCCGGTCAGTTTGCCAACTCCCGGCACGGGCAGCTCTGCCGAGACGAGTACGCCGTAGGTCTGGCTCGAAAATGCCAGCCGGGTGTCATAGTCGAGCAAGTAGGCGAAGCCCTTCGCATGGACAACGGGCAGGTCGACGCCGCCATTCAGCAGCACGAAGTTGCCATCATAATGTTCATTCGGGCTGTCCGAACCGAACACTGTGCGCTGCGAGATCGCGAAAGCCGCGTCGGCCGTGAACACGCCGGATTTGGCCTGACCGCGGACCGCGTCGAAGGTCTGCTCGCTCTGGCGCCAGCCGACATTGCCGACAAACCTGGCATTGTCGAATACCAGCCGCTGGCGTCCGAGCGTAGCTCCCGTGCCGTTCTTCAGGTACGACACCTGCAGCCGGTTGAGTTCGAAGCTCTCAGGATCGGCCACCACGGGAAACGGCTCAATCCCGTTGCCGGGCAGCGTATCGTTGTAATCGTCGAGCAGGGCCAGCGTGCCTTCTGCTTCGGCGAGGAACGCAAGCCCGTTCCCTTTGACCTCGATCCCGGCCCGAGTCCGCAGCGTAACAGCATCGGCATTGTTCGGGATATTGGCCTGATCGACGGTCTCGTATCGCAGCCGCACATTGACTTGCGGATCGAGCGTGAACCCGCTGCCGATCGGAATGGCGGGCAAGACATCCTGCGCCTGTGCAGGCGTGGCGGCGAGCGCAATCGGCAGGGCCGCGCCGAGCGCGGCCTGAGAAAGAGTCTTCATGATGTCCCCCTCGGGATTGAAGTTGGAATGACGGGCGGGGAAGCGGGCGACTGGCCCGCTTCCCCTGGTTGTCAGATGCGCGCTTCGACCAGTTCAGCGCCCCAGGTCGAGCGCCAGCGGCCCTTGACGAAAGTCAGCGAAGCGAACGCGAGCGCGGCCAGTCCAGCGAAGATCAGGAAGCCCGCGGACGTGCTGCCGGTGTACTTCTGGGCATAGCCGAGTGAGGAGGCGAGGTAGAACCCGCCCACGCCGCCGGCAAAGCCAACCAGGCCGGTCATGACCCCGATCTCTCCCCCGAAGCGCTGCGGCACCAACTGGAATACGGCACCGTTGCCGATCCCCAGGCTGGCCATCACGATGATAAAAAGCACGACCGCGAGCGTCAGGCTGGCAGGCCCCACACTGATCGTTGCGAGCACCAGTGCAGAGACGGCATAGACCACCATCAAGGTACGGGTGCCGCCGAATCGATCAGCCAGGGCACCGCCAACCGGGCGGACCAGCGAGCCGATAAAGACACAGGCGGCAGTGTAGTATCCCGCTACCACTGGCGTCAGGCCGAAGTTGTCAACGTACCAGATCGAGAGCGAGTTGGAGAGCCCCACGAAGCCGCCGAAGGTCACGCCGTAGAATAGCATGAACCACCATGAGTCTTCGGCTTTGAGCACGTCGGCATAGGCAGCGAGCGACTTGGGCTGGGGCTGGTCGGGGCTGTCCTTGGCCAGCATCAGATAGGCCACGAGAACCAGCGTCAGCGGGATCACCGCCAGGCCCAATACGGCGTTCCAACCGTAGATCTTGGCGAGCGTCGGCGCGAACAGGGCGGCGAGCACGGTGCCCGAATTGCCCATCCCGGCAAGCCCCATGGCCTTGCCCTGGTGCTCGGCCGGGTACCAGCGGCTGGCGAGCGGGAGGGCGACGGCAAAGCTGGCCCCGGCAAAGCCCAGGATCACCCCGATGGCGAGCGTGCCGGCAAAGCTGTCGATGCCGAACCACCACCCGGTCAGCAGACCGGCAATTACGATCAACTGGTTGACGGTGCCAGTCAGCTTCTGACCAATCCGGTCGCCAAGCAGCCCGTTGACGATCCGCAGCACCGCTCCCGCGAGCGTGGGCACAGCCACCATCAGGCCCTTTTGAGCGGGGTCGAGACCCAGTTGAGTCGAGATAATCGGCGCCAGGGGCCCCAGCAGCACCCAGACCATGAACGACACGTCGAAGTAGAGGAAGGCTGCGAGCAGAGTCGGCCGATGGCCGGAACTCCAGAAACTTGTGGCGGCGCGATCTGCCGCCAGTGGTTTGGTCATTGCTATGGTCATCGGCGTGGTCCCCTTGGCTTGCGGACAACACGAAAAAGCCGCCACGACATGGCCCGGCTGGACCAGTTCGAGGCGGCTTCGTTGCCACGCAGATTTAGATAAGACCGAGGCCACTGCTCCCATCGGTGGGAGCGCCTCGTCATCCCAAGACTAACCGATTCGCAGACTTTACGTAAAGCGGAATTTTGCAGTGCAGCATAAAAAGGCTTACCCGAAGGACTCGAGATACCCCTCGATGTCCTCCGGATCGAAGGTGCGGCCATCGAAGAAAACGTTGGGTGACAAGGTGATGGCGCCCTGCTGCGTGGCAACCTGGACCTGCCGTTCGATGCTGCCTTCAACTTTCGAATTAGCGCCCGGCAAGGCGTCCAGAGTGCCCTTAAGGGCGCTGCGATAGACGTCTGGCCGGAAAACTCGACAGGCGGCGGCAGCATCTGATTCGGAGAACGGAACGCCATCCCAGCGGACCATCTGGCTATACAGCCACATGGCCTGGCTGACCCATGGGAAGTTGGCCGCCTCGCTGTGCTGGAACATGAAATCGGGCACATGCACCGGCGGCGTGCCTGCGGTCAGTACCAGCCTGTCGGAAATGGCCCGCTCGATCAGAACCGGGTTGCCATCGAGATACTGCGGCCGCGCCAGCAGCGCGGCATTGGCAGCGAAGTTGGCCGGATCGACGAAGTGGGCCCCGGTCTTGCGCATGGCCCGGATCAGCGCTTCCACTGCCGGTCGCCGTGCCTCGAGCACCGGCTCGCGCAAGGTCAGGACCTTTTCTACCCCACGTCGCCAGATCTGGGCCGTCATGACCACGATGGTACCAACACCGCGCTCCACCGCCACGCTGTTCCAGGGTTCGCCAACGCAGGTCCCGTCGATCTCGCCGCTGGCGATTGCATCGGCGACATAAGGGGGTGCCACGGTGACGATTTCCACGTCGTCGTCTGGCCGGATGCCGCACGAGGCGAGCCAGTAGCGCAGCTTGTAGTTGTGGCTCGAATAGCGATGCACCACGCCGAAGCGAAGCCGTCGCCCTGCGGCGCGCATGCGCTCTGCCTCGGCCTTCAGCTGCCGCCCGATGTCGGCTGGTTCACCCAATGTCCCGGGCGTCACCAGCCGGGCCGCCAGGTCGCTGCGCAGCGTTATGGCGTTACCGTTAAGTCCGAGCACGAAGGGCGCGCTGAGCGGCTGGGCGGGGCGGCCTCGGCCCAAGGTAGTAGCAATCGCCAGCGGTGCGACGAGGTGCGCGGCATCGCTGTGGCCATAAAGCAGGCGGTCGAGCACCGTCGCCCAGCTGAAATCGCGGACCAGCCGCAGCGACAGACCTTCCTCTTCGGCAAAGCCGTGCTCGAGCGCCAGGATCGGCAGGCAGGCATCGACCAGCGGCAGGAAACCGACGGTCAGCTGTTCACTCATCGCGGGTCCCCAACAGATCGTGAGCGGTCACAACGGCTTCGGCAATGTCGGCAATGCGCCGATTGGACGACATCGCCTTGCGCCGCAGCTCGGCGTAAGCCTCGGGCTCGCTGACGCCCTTGCTCTTCATCAGGATGCGCTTGGCCGTATCGATCGCGTCGCGTTCGGCGAGCTTGCCGTGCGCTTCGTCAAGCTCGGACTGCAAGCGGGCGAAAGCACCGAAACGGCGTACTGCGAGGTCGAGCACTGGCCGGATGCGCTTCGCCGCCAGCCCATCGACAACATAGACCGAGACTCCGGCATCGATGGAAGCGCCGATGGCTTCTTCATCGGATTGGTCGACGAAAATCGCGATCGGCCGGGACAGCGCGCGAGTGACGGCAAAATATTCTTCGAGCACGTCGCGCGACGGATTGCCAAGGTCGATCAGGACAACATCGGGGGCAATTTCGCCAATTGCCGCAACTAGGCCTTGCCGTTCGGTGAGAACGAATATCTCGCTGCCCTGGATTTGCGCCAAGCCCTCCCTGATAATTGAGGCGCGGCTTTCGCTTTCATCGATGACGGCGATTCTCACATCGACATGCTGCACTGCGGCACAAAGACTTACAAGCGTGGCTGCGATGTTGGGCCGATCGGAGACAAGTTGCGATTAGTCTGAAAGCATCGCCAGAAGCCGCCCGATATCGTTGTCACCCCGCCGCCGTCGTGGTGGGAGCATGCGAGCGCGATTGCAACAGCGCATAGAAACCTGGCTGGCGAAGTCGTGCTGCGTAGTCCACAAGTAGCGTCCACGTCACAAGGAAAGCCAAGCCGATGAAGTTCGAACGCATCAATCCACTGACAGGATCAGCGGCCTCCTCTGCCGAAGCCATGAAGGCAGGCGACATCGCGGCCATTGCGGCGAAGGCTCAGGGGGGCTTCGTTGTGTGGTCGAAACTGGGGCCCAATGCGCGGCGCGCCGTTTTGATGAAAGCGGCCGATGCCCTGATGGGCAAGAAGGACGAATTCGTCGCCGCGATGATGGGTGAGATTGGGGCCACGGCGGGCTGGGCGATGTTCAACCTCGCGCTGGCTGCGGGAATGATTCGCGAGGCTGCCTCGCTCACCACGCAGATCGCCGGCGAAGTGATCCCGTCGGACCACGAAGGCACGATCGCGATGGCGCTGCGCGAACCGGTTGGCGTGCTGCTCGGCATCGCTCCGTGGAACGCGCCGATCATCCTGGGTGTGCGCGCTATTGCGGTCCCGCTGGCGTGCGGCAATGCGGTAATCCTGAAGGCAAGCGAGACCTGCCCGCGCACCCATTCGCTGATTATCGACGCCTTTGCCGAAGCCGGTTTCCCCGATGGCACCGTCAATATCGTGACCAATGCGCCGGAAGATGCGGCCGAGGTGGTTGGCGCCCTGATCGACGCGCCGCAGATCCGGCGGATCAACTTTACCGGTTCCACCGCGGTCGGCCGGATCATTGCCCAGCGCGCGGCCGGACACCTCAAGCCGGTGCTGCTTGAACTGGGCGGCAAGGCACCGATGATCGTGCTCGAGGACGCTGACCTGGATGAAGCGGTCAAGGCCGCGGCGTTCGGTGCCTACATGAACCAGGGCCAGATCTGCATGTCGACCGAGCGGATCATCGTGGTCGAAAGTGTGGCCGACGAATTTGCGCGCAAGTTCGCCGACAAGGTCAAATCCATGTCAGTGGGCGATCCTGCTGCGGGCAAGACACCGCTGGGCGCAGTGGTCGATAGGCACACGGTCGAAAAATGCTACGCGCTGATCGAGGACGCCGTGAGCCAGGGCGCCGAATTGCTGACGGGCGGCGAAACGACTCAAAACGTCCTTATGCCGGCGCACCTGGTCGACAAGGTCACGCCGGCGATGAAGCTGTTCCGCGACGAAAGCTTTGGCCCCGTCGTCGGCATCGCCCGCGCGCGTGACGAGGCGCACGCGATCGAACTGGCCAACGATACCGAATACGGCCTGTCATCGGCGGTCTTCACCCGGGATACCGCGCGCGGCATCAAGGTCGCGCGCCAGATCCAGGCCGGCATCTGCCACGTCAACGCATCGACCGTTTCGGACGAGCCCCAGATGCCCTTCGGCGGCATGAAGGCGTCTGGTTACGGCCGGTTCGGCGGCAAGGCCGGAATCGACGCCTTTACCGAACTGCGCTGGATCACCTTCGAGACCGAACCGGGCCATTACCCGATCTGAGCGGGGCGGGCGCATGGCCTTGAAGTTGCACCTGACAACCGCCGCGACATGCGCCGAACCACTGTCATGGCGTATCCGGCGCCGCCAATCGTGATGGACCTGCGTTTCGCCGACCGGTTCGATCCGGCGCAGGTCGAAGCCATGGTCGCGCGCTCGGCCGCTGCCGGCCGGGCGTCAGGCTTCCGCCAGCAGCCGCTTGAGGTCGGGCAGGTCGATTGGCTTATGCACGATCGGCACGTCTATCCCGGTCCGGGCGAAGCTTTCCTGCGGATTGCCGGTCATGATCGCGCCGCGAATGGCAGGCCAGCGTTCGCGCACGGCGGACAACAGTTCCATTCCATCGAGCCCCGGCATCGAAAAGTCGGTCAGCACGAAATCGGGCTGGTCGCCGTTTTCCTCGAGCGCCTTCAGCGCGTGCTGGCCATCTTCGGCAGTGGTCACCGTCAGCCCGAGATCGCGAAGCTGTTCGCCCAGGATTTCGCGCACGCCCTTGTCGTCGTCGACCAGTAGCACCGAGACGATGCGAAAAGCCTGCTCGCCGTCGGCCTCGATCGTTTCAGCCGCCGCATCGGGGGCCCAGGTTGCCGGGAAAGTCATCGCGATTTCGGTGCCCTTGCCCGCTTCGCTGTCGATCTTGACGGTGCCGCCCGATTGCTCGACGAAGCCGGCTACCATCGACAGGCCCAGGCCCGTGCCCTTGCCGGCTTCCTTGGTGGTGAAGAACGGTTCGGTCACGCGCTCGAGCAGTTCGGCCGGAATACCGTTGCCCTGGTCGCGCACACGAATTCGCAGGAAGACCGGCGGCTCGTCGTCTTTGGTCAAAGCTTCGGGCGGCTCGACTTGTTCGACGATGACATCGATCAGGCCGCCGCCCGGCATGGCATCGCGCGCATTTATCAGCAAGTTGACCAATGCCAGTTCAAGCTGCGCTTCATCGACATAGAGGCTTGGCCCTGCCTCGGGCACTTGCCAGTTTACGTCGACCTGATCGCCCAGCGAGTGCTCAACCAGACCGGCGACCGAACTGCACAGATGCCTCGGATCGACCCGCGTGGGGCTGAGATCCTGCTTGCGCGCGAATGCCATCAGGCGCCGCACCAGTTCTGCACCGCTCTGTGCCGCATGACGCATGTGATCGAAAATCTGCTGCTCGCGCTCACCCAGCGAGAGGCGCGATTCGAGTAGCCGCAAACCGCCGAGTACCGCGGCCAGCAAGTTGTTGAAGTCGTGCGCCACGCCTCCGGTCAACTGGCCGAGCGCCTCTGACTTGCGCGCCTGTACAAGCTGTTGTTCCAGTTGGCGCTGCGCGGTCACGTCGATCAATGTTCCGACCCAGGAGCCTACGTCAGCGTCGGCCTGCACGCATTGGTCAATGACGTGGATCGTGCCGCCATCACTGCGCGTCCACTTGTAATGCGCGGTGCGACTCGACGCGGTGATGTCAACGCGCGGGCTCTCGTTTGACGCGCTGTCGTCGATAATCCGCTCTTCCCAGGCAAGCGCCCCGGAACCGAGGGCCAAAGCATCCGTCCCGGCGATCTTGGCCACGTCGCCGCCGATGAAGCGGCGCGTCAGGCGGCCATCGCTTCCCATCGAAGCTTCGTAAAGCGCCAGCGGCAGCGTTTCGAGGATCGCGGCCTGGCGCAACTGGGCGTGCTGCAGCTCGCGTTCGACCGTCAGCCGCTCGGTGTCGGCAAGGAGCTTGGCTTCGCGTAGCTCCTGCTGGGCCAGCGCCTGTTCGGCGATCTGCTGGCGCAGCAGGTACAAGTCCACGAACACCGCGACTTTGGATCGCAGCACGATTGGATCGACCGGCTTGAACACATAATCGACCGCGCCCATCGCATAGCCCTTCATCAGATGCTCGGTCTCCTTATTGACCGCCGACAAAAAGATGATCGGGATTTTGGAGGTCTGTTCGCGCTCGCGGATCAGCCCGGCGGTTTCATAACCGTCCATCCCGGGCATGAAGACGTCGAGCAGGATGACCGCGAAGTCGCCCGTCAGCAACGCGCGCAGCGCGTCGCGGCCCGAGGTCGCGCAGACCACCTCGGCAAGCTCTTCGAGCACTTCGGACAAGGCCAGCAAATTGCGCTCGTCATCATCGACCAGCAAAATCCGCGCCTTGTCGCGCTGTTTTGCGCGCGCCGCCTTGGTCCCGACCGTGTCCTTTTTGTGAAGCACGATCGATCAGGCCACTTTCGCGCTCGAGCGCCTGGCCCGGGCGGGTTCGCGTGCGCTTTTCGCCCGCCCCAGCCAGACCCGGATCAATGCGAGCAGAATATCCACGTCGACCGGCTTCGAAATATAATCCGACGCGCCGGCATCGAGGCATTTCTGGCGGTCGCCCTTCATCGCCTTG
>JBDSDZ010000184.1:0-3151 GCA_039920345.1 Croceibacterium sp. | reverse complement strand
CGGATGTGGGAATTCTACCTCGTCGGCGCGGAACAGAGCTTCCGCCACGGCAGCCTGGTCAACTGGCAACTGGTCTATGTGAAAGACCGCAACGCCATCCCGATGACCCGCGACTTCATGGACGAGGAAAGCGAACGTCTGCGCAATTCGGAGGAGCCGCCCGTGTGGCATCTCGCCCAGGCTGCTGAATAAGCGCGGTTGTGGTCGCGTTCACGTCGCGATAGCTAGGGCGGCAACCCCAGCAGCAAAGTCAGGTCGCATGCATTCATCCCTTTTCCGCCGCGCCGCCGCACGCCTGCTGATCGTTTTCGCCGCGCTGGTGTGCTGGAGCGCGCCGGCGATGGCGGCGGTGACGGTCGAGTTTCACAGCTTCAATGGCTCGTTCTTCGGCTCGCGCTTCCCGCATGCTTTTGTCGTGTTCGACGGCACGCTCGATGCGACCGGGGAGCGGATCCATTCGAACTACGGTTTCTCGGCCAAGACCACCTCGCCCGCCATCCTGGCGGGACCAGTGGAACAGATGATGCTTTCGGAGCCGGAACACTACGTCCAGAGCACCAATCGTCACTTTGCGATTACCGTGTCGGACGCAACCTATCACCGGATGATCCAGGAGATGGTTGCCTGGCGCGATGCCCCCGGCAAGTATTACGATCTCGACACGCGCAACTGCATCCACTTTGTCGGACGGATTGCCGAGCTGGGCGGGCTGACCGTCGATTATCCCCATGACCTGCTGCGCAAGCCCAAGGCCTGGCTAAACCATATTACCGAGCTTAATCCGCAATTGGGCGCCCGCCAGATCGGCTAACCTTGTCCGCCGCCGTTGCGGGGCGTGGCGCGGCCTGTTAACCGCCGCGCGCGAATTCCAGCGGAGCAAGACATGGCCGACAGCAAGCGCCCCGAGTTTAAGCGCGTCGTGCTTGCCTATTCGGGCGGGCTCGATACCAGCGTGATCCTGAAGTGGCTGCAGGTCACCTACGGCTGCGAAGTCGTCACGTTCACCGCCGACCTCGGCCAGGGCGAAGAGCTGGAACCGGCGCGCGCCAAGGCGCAGTTGATGGGCGTACCCGACAAGCACATCTATATCGACGACTTGCGCGAGGAATTCGTGCGCGACTTCGTATTCCCGATGATGCGCGCCAATGCCCGCTACGAAGGCGATTACCTGCTCGGCACCTCGATCGCCCGGCCGCTGATTTCCAAACGACTGGTGGAAATCGCCCGCGAGACCGGCGCAGATGCCATTGCTCACGGTGCCACCGGCAAGGGCAACGACCAGGTTCGCTTTGAACTCAGCGCTTATGCGCTGGCACCCGACATCAAGGTCATCGCCCCGTGGCGCGAATGGGACCTGACGAGCCGCACTGCGCTGATCGCCTGGGCCGAAAAGCACCAGATCCCGGTTCCCAAGGACAAGCGCGGCGAAAGCCCGTTCTCGACTGACGCCAACCTGCTGCACACCTCGTCCGAAGGCAAAGTGCTGGAAGACCCGTGGAACGAAGTGCCCGATTACGTCTATTCGCGCACCGACAATCCCGAAGATGCGCCGGATACGCCCGAATATATCACTATCGACTTCGAACAGGGTGACGGCAGCGCGCTCAATGGCCAGGCGATGAGCCCGGCCACGCTGCTTGCCGCCCTCAATGACCTCGGCAAAAAGCACGGCATCGGCCGGCTCGACCTGGTCGAGAACCGCTTCGTGGGGATGAAGAGCCGCGGCATGTACGAAACGCCAGGCGGCGAGATCTACGCCCGGGCGCATCGCGGGATCGAATCCATCACGCTGGATCGCGGCGCGGCTCACCTCAAGGACGAGTTGATGCCCAAATATGCCGAGCTCATCTACAACGGCTTCTGGTTCGCGCCGGAACGCGAAATGCTGCAGGCGGCAATCGACCACAGCCAGGCGAAGGTATCGGGCACCGTGCGGCTCAAGCTTTACAAGGGCATGGCGCAAGTGGTCGGCCGCAAGAGCCCCAACAGCCTCTATTCCGAACGCCATGTGACGTTCGAGGATGATGCGGGGGCCTATGATCAGCAGGACGCGGCAGGCTTCATCAAGCTCAATGCATTGCGGCTCAGGCTGCTGGCGCAGCGCGATCGGGGATAATTCCCGGCTTCCTGCGCCGAACCGTTGAGTTATCCAGCCTTGTCCACTGACATTCCGGCTGAATGTGGATAACTGGCCTGCTGCGCCGTTGCCCGAATCGGCCTGACCGCGCATCTTCCAGACATCGAGACGGGGATTGGCCCTTCCGAGACAAAGGCCGAAAGGCCGGCGACGGAGAAGGGATTTTGGAACCGCTTCGACACGATGGCGAAAGCCGCGTGGTGGAGGTTTGAGACGCGGAACGCTCAAAGGTTCGTCCTGGAGCAGACCAGATCCCAGGCTGTTGAGACTACGAGGGCGCAAAGTCGGAAGGCCGGACTTACGAAGTTCATGCCGAGGAAATGCAGCGTTTTCGGACAATGCAGGACTGTTTGAAGCAAGGACGGAGGAGATCGGTCGCGGAACCGCCGGGTGGCAGAGGCTGGTCCTCGGATCAGCTTAGCCCTCGACGGAACCGGCGCCGGCGCGAGCGCCGGGCGACAGAGACGCCGCACATCGGTCATGTCCTTCGGGGCAGGTTCGAAGCGGTATCGAAAGCGCTAGGCGTCAAGTGTCCCCTCCGGGGCCCACACGCTGGTGAGAGTGGGGTCAGCCGCAAGGTTGGCCCCATTTCTCTGTCTGGCATCCAGGCCTTTGCCAAATTTCTCCCATCGCCCGATCCGCGGCGACCGACGGTTTTGCGCCACCGAATCGGTCGATCGCAGACCAAGTCCGCTCAAAACTGCGACGAAGCGTTTTCCAGCAGCGGCAGAACGGTTAACCACGCTGAAAAACGGTTCCCGACCGCAGCCGCAACTCGGACGAACTGTGTCCTAAAAGGGGCCAAGCGCCCCCGAACGGGTATCAACCGCAACTATTGCCCCGTATCCCGGCTGCGACTGACATGGTCGACGGGAGGACCAAAACCATGGCTTTGCGAGCCACCTTGTTCGCCGCGCTAGTGCTCGGCAGTTCGATCAGCGCGGTAAGCGCGGCTGATGCCCCGGCCCCGCTTGCGGTGGCCGCGGAAGACGACGCCGGCTTGCCGCGGTTCGA
>JBDSDZ010000183.1:0-7030 GCA_039920345.1 Croceibacterium sp. | reverse complement strand
CGGCACTTGTTCATGACGGAGGTCGCGCAAGGCGGCGCCGGCTGTTCCGCGTGCCACCTTCCGCCTACATTCGCGCTCGATGAAAACGCCCACAGCAACGGGCTGGACGCAGGCGAGACGCAACTGTTCAAGGCGCCCTCGTTGCGGGATGTCGGGCTGACCGGCCCGTATATGCACGACGGCCGCTTCGTCACGCTGGCGGAAGTCGTCGACTTCTACGATCACGGAATTCAGGCAGGCCCGGCGCTCGATGATCGCTTACGGCCGGGCGGCAAGCCGCAGCGGCTCAACCTCAGTTCGGAGGACCGCGCGGCGCTGGTCGCTTTCCTGATGACGCTGAACGACCGCGTGCTCACAACCGACGCGCGCTTCAGCGACCCCTTTCGGCGGTGATGGTGGCGGATAGCGAACCATTGCGGATGTTGAGCAGGCCGCGCTAAGCCTCACCCATGAAAAACATCCAAGTCATCGATGAGGCCGTTAATACCAGATACGCGATATACGCTGTGACGGACGATGAGTTCGCATTGATCTTTCCTGGCGGCGAACAGGACATCGAATTCATCGACGACGTTGTAAATCGCCTTGGCGAAGATCGTGCGGGTCAATTGATGGACCCGATCTGGGATCGCGTGGTGCCGAAGCCTGAAGTGAACGGCATTCATGGCACGCTTTTCTACGGCCTTTCGGAGAAGAAAAAGTTCTACGAAAATAAGCGCGAGCCGGTGATCGACTGGCGGTTGGTCGACTAACGGCTGCGTCCTTCCGGCCAACCAGCGCTTCAGCGACCCCTTTCGGCGGTGATGCCTAGCTGGCGCGGACCGAGTAGAGGATCGCGTTGCTGATCGCGTAGACCGCGCCATCGGCGCCCACTGCTGTTGGCGTATAGGCCTGGCCCAGCCCGGCGTTGAGCCGGACGCTTTGCGACAGCGTGTTGGTCGACAGGTCCCAGCGGTACAGCACACCGTCCTCGTTGTTGGCGAGGATCGACTTGCGCGCCGGATCGGCGGCCATCGTGTTGATGCACCATTCGCGCCGCGCGGTGGCTGAGCCGCCATCGAGCGTCGGCCCGAGGATCGTCAGCACTTCGCGCATCACCTGCACGCCCGGCACGATCGGATCGGCCTGGCTGGCCTTGGGGTCGAGCACGGCGAGGCGGTTCAACCCGTCGCCCGTGCCAACGCCGGCGTAGTTGTTGTATTTGACCACCAGCAGGTACGTGGACGTGCCCGCATAGGAGGGCACCATCGAGGCCGGGATCACGCTGGGCGACACGTCCCAGCCGAAGCTGCCGGGCACACCCACCGGATTGAGCGAGGCATCGAACTGCAGCAGCCAGCCGCGCGCGTTGTGAGTCGGGAATTGGGCTTCGAGCACGCCGTAGAACACGCGCCCGTCCGTGCCGACCACCGGGGTTGCCGTGCCATCGTCGCTGATGCGAGCAGGCGTGCCCAGGTTCGGATCGACCAGGGCGACCTTGGCGCGGGTCGCCAGCGTCGTGCTGTCGAGCGCCAGCAGCACACCGCGTTGGGTGACTCCGGCTGCCGCGGCGATGTTGACCGCGATGTAGACCGTGCTGCCATCCAGCGAGAGCGCGGGCGCGCAATTCATCGCCGGCTTGATGATCGATGCGTCGCTGGCCGCTGCCGCTGCCCCGACCCAGGTGCCCGTTCCATCGGGCGCAACGCGGGCGATGCCGCTGACCAGCCCAGCGGGGTTGGAACCAGTCACCTGGAAACCGAAGAACACGTTGCCCGCCGCATCGGCAGTGAGCGGGGTGTTGATGAAAACGGTGCTGTCGAAGGCCGCAGGATTGGCGTTGTAGGCCGCCGCGCCGAAGAACACGTGGCTGGTTAGCGTGCTGGTGGCCGCATCGGCGTCTGATCGGTAAACCACCTTGCCGCCCGCGCCAGGCGCATACAGGCGGCCTTGTTGCGTCAACAGCAGGTTGAACGGCGGCACCCAGTTATGCGGCGGCGAGACGTAGTCGTTCGCGGCTGCCCAGAGCAGCGACCCGCTCGCCCCATCGCGACCTTCGACACGGTACACACCGCCAGCAGTCGTCTTGACCGGGATCACCACGGTGTTGTGCGTGGTCACGACCGGCGAGCCGTAGTGCGTGAGCAGCGAGCCGCTGGCGGTATATTGCGGCGCCAAGTCAACCGGAGCGGTCCAGGTGATGCGGACCAGGTTCTGCGTCGCGATCGCGCTCACCGCAGTGTGCTGCGCATCGTGGCCATAGCCAAACCACGCGGGGCCCGAGACGGGCGTGGGCGTCGGCGCGGGCGGAGGCGTCGGCGTGGGTGATGGCGTGGGCGTAGGCGCTCCGCCGCCGCCTCCACCGCAGGCGGTGACGATGGCCGTGGACGACAGCATCAGCAACGTGGTGCGGCGTGACAGAAAGGAGGACGAAAAGGGCGAGCCGGGGGTGCGACGAAGGGTCATGATTGGGTGAGCATATCCCTACTTTCAATTAATTGCACCATGCTGAGCCTCCGCCGCGCAGGCGTGCCGCTTGGCCGTTGGCAAGGCGGTGGGTTTGCGGCACTCTCGCGCCGGGGAGGAATGACATGTGCGCGGCCCAAGTCACCGTCCGGCCTGCCGAAGCGCGCGATGCGGGGGCGCTGGCGCGGCTGATCGGGCAACTCGACTATGCGGTGAGCGAAGCCGAAGCGACTGAGCGGCTGGCCGTGATGCAGGCGGAGGATCGGCTGGTGCTGGTGGCCGAGACGGGAGGAGCGGTAATCGGCTGCCTCAGCACCTCGATCATGCGCGTGCTCCACCGGCCCGCACCGGTCGGGCGGATTTCGATGATGGTCGTGGACGAGGCCCTGCGTGGGCGCGGGGTCGGCGCGGCGCTGGTGCGTGCAGCAGAAGCGGCGCTGGCCGCGCGCGGTTGCTACATGGTCGAAGTCACCAGCCATGTACGCCGGGTGGACGCGCACCGGTTCTACGAGACTCTGGGCTACGACAGGACCAGCGTGCGGCTCGCGAAAACGCTCTAGCCGCGCCGCTTCACGCCAGCCGCACGCAATAGCAACAGGACCGCCGGCACCAGGATGACGAACCTGGCGAACGTGCCGGTTATGCTTGGCACAAAGTACCAGTAGAAGATCAGCGCCGCGAGGAGCACGGTTGCCGCAGCGACGAATTGCCCCAGCGTGAGGCGCTCCCGCTTGCCGACGTGCATGTACAATCCGTCATAATTGTCGCCCAGCTCCGGCCCTTCACTTTGGGCCAGCGCCCGTCGCTGCAAAACACCGCGATAAGCCGGCAAGTTGGCCCACATCAGCGCCGCATTGGCCAGGAGCGCGAGCAGCGCGAGCGCCGACCACAGCGGCGAATGCTCGAGCACCAGCGCCCAGAACAGCGCGCAAACCTGGATCGGCATCGCCACCGCCAGCGCGAACGGCTCCGCCGACCCGACCAGCAGCAGGATTCCGGCAGTCAGCTCAAAACCCATCGCCACATCGTACAGTCGACTGTGATGCAACGCGGTCAACAACTGGGCCGCGAGCGGCTGGCTGCCGACCGGCTCGGGCAGTGGAGCGCCGAGGTAATGGTTGAGCGCGTTCAGGACCAGGAACAGCCCGAACGCGAAACGCAGGGGGGTCTGCCAGCGGGTCATGTCCGGATCTCCGCTGGGTTTCGGGCCGAAAGCGCCTCGCCGCTGAACATCGTCCGGTACTGACCGAAATAAGCAATCGCGAGGAACAAGTTGCACAGCAGTACCGCCCAGCCATAGATCGCCGAGGTGGTCCACCAGCCCTGCAGCGCGGTGTCCCAGTACCACACTGTAAAGCTCACCGGCATGCACACCACCAGCATCAGCGGCAGGTAGAATCCGGTCAGCACGGCGATCCCGGCGAGCAGTTCGACCGCCTTGACGAGGTCGAACAGGTGGCTGTCACGCAAGGCGACGAACAGCTCGGTACTGAGCGGCTGGTTGCCGATCGGCTGCGGGAACAAGGGATAGAAATGGTTGAGCCCGGCCGGTATCATCCACCCGGCAAACACCAGCCGCACGAACCAAATCGCGTAATTCATGGCTCCATCCCCTCCGGCGCCTTGGCAGCGCTCAGGGGCACGAGCTTAGGAAGCGCGGCTCAATTGTAAATGGCTACCACGCGAACCCGGCCGCCACCGCACGTTCTTCTGCCGCCGTACTGGTGCGCCCCAGCGCCGCGTTGCGATGGGGGAAGCGGCCGAAACGCGCGATCATTCGGAAATGGCTGCGCGCGAACGGCCAGCCAAAGCGCGGGCCCAGACGGGCGAAATAGGCCAGGCTCTGGCGCTGGTCGGCTATCGCCTCGCTATGCATCAGCGGCATGGCCAGAAACTGGCGCTGTACTGGGGCAAGCTGGCGGTCCCAGCCGCGCCGCAGCGCCGCGTGCGCGATGGCGCGGGCCAGCGGATCGTGGGCAAAGGCTTGCGCGGTGTCGCGCCACAGGTTGCGCGGCAACTGGTCGAACAGCACGACAGCGGCCAGCGCCGTTTGCGGATCGCCCAGGAATTCATGCGCCGGGCGGTTCGCCAGTGCCGCGATTCGGCACTCAAACCGGCGCCGCAGCAGCGCATCGACGCGCGGGTCTGGCTGGAACCAGTCGCGCGGATGCAGGGTGTGAAACCAGGTATGCAGGAGGTCGGCCGCCCAGCGCCGTTGCGGGGCGGCCAATCGATCAGCTTCGCTTGGTGTAGGGCACGAAGTCTTCGAGGAACACGACCCCGGTAATGTAACCGTTGTAGCGGTCGACCGTGCGCATCATGTCATTGGTGCACAGCTGGCTGCCGTAGCGGTTAATCACCAGCGTATCGAAGGTGCTAAGCATGCGCGGGTCACTCGCGCGAGCGACATAGACCGTGTCACCGGCATCGTAGACCACGCCGACGTGGTCGATCACCTCGATGGAATTGCTGCGCAGGGCGCTGATGCAGTTGACGGGCTCGCCAGCGGTGCGGCCTTCGATCATCCGCGCCACTCTGGCTTCGTTCTTTTCGGCCCGCGTCTCAGCCGAGGCGGTGGTGGTAGCCAACAGAAGCCCTGCTCCGGCGAAGATCGCTACGATTGTTTTCATTGTCGTTCTCCCATTGCCCGGGGACCGTACAGGATGTGGGCTTAATGCGGCCTGACCACAAGGGTCTTGGCTAGGGCAGGCGCGAGCCGGCCGGCGTCGCACCTTGTTCGGGCAGGTCACCCGGTGACGCTTCGTGCAGCCCGCGCTCCGCCGGGCCGCCGGCAAGCGCGAAGCGGCGGTCGCAATAGCCGCAATCGACATAACCCTTCTCGTCGATCTGCAGATAGACGCGCGGGTGGCCGAGCGCGGCCGGGCGGTAGTGCGCGCCGCCGCGAATATCGCCGGCGCCATCGCACCAGACCCGGGGGCTATCGACGACAGAGAATTCGGGAACGTCCTGCATGGACGCGGCGATTAGCCGGGCCGGGCGATTCCCGCAATCCCGCCCGGCAAGCGATCAGTTGAACTGGATCTCGATTATCACCGTGCCGTGATAGACACCCGCGGCCTGCCGCGCGCCGACATTGAGCGTGCCGCCAAGGTAGAATTCGGTGATCCCGGTGGCGGTATCGATCCGGTAATTGCCGAGGTTCCAGCCATTGGCGCCGTTGACCGAAGTCATGCCGTTCTGAAAGAAGGTGATGTTGGTCATCTGCATGGTCGCGCCGCCGGGGCCGTTGAGCGTGACCCCGCCGCCATTATTCTCGCGAATGCGGACCTTGTTGTTGCGGCGGCCATAGATGGCGAATTCAGCGGCGCGGCACACGCCGCTTCGAATCAGTCCGCCGGTTACGGTGCAAGTCGCCGTCGGGCCCGGGGCCAGGATGACTGTGCCGGGCAAGTTGGCCTGGATGATCTTGCCGAAATTTATGCCTTGCACATTCTGCACCGAACCGCGTGTCAGGATGGCGACCTGGGTGCGCGCCGTCCCGGTGTCCGTTTGTGCCGTCTGGGCGCTGGCAGGCGTTGCAAGCAGGGCGGAGGCACCGGCAGCAAGCCCCGTACACAGGGCGCGCGTACCCAGTGTCCAACGTGCCGACGCACACATCCGATTGAAATAGCCCAAACCCATCCTTCCCGCCCTAGCCGATCACCGATGAAGGCCACGGCACGGAAAATGGTTAATTTCGGTTTAGCACGGTGGGCAACAATGCCCCTTTGCGCCGCGCGCCGCGCCGCTCTATGGGCCCCTTCATGGCCGAAGCAGCAATCGAGATCCGCGACCTCGTCAAGGAATACGCGGCGCAAGGGGATTCCCCGCCCAAGCTGGCGCTCAAAGGCGTCAGCTTCGATGTGCCCGAAGGCGGCATCTTCGGCCTGCTCGGCCCCAACGGCGCGGGCAAGTCGACCCTGATCAACATCATGGCCGGGCTGGTGATGAAGACCAGCGGAACGATCAAGATCTGGGGTCACGACATCGACCGCGATCATCGCAATGCCAAGCTGATGATCGGCATCGTGCCGCAGGAAATCGTGTTTGACCCGTTCTTTACCCCGTTCGAGGTGCTCGAAAACCAGGGCGGGATGTACGGCGTGGCCAAGGCGTTGCGGCGGTCGGAAGAACTGCTCCGCGCGGTCCACCTGAGTGACAAGCGCGATGCCTATGCACGCGCGCTGTCGGGCGGGATGAAGCGCCGCCTGCTGATCGCCAAGGCGATGGTCCACTCACCGCCGATCCTGGTTCTGGACGAGCCGACCGCCGGCGTCGACGTTGAATTGCGGCGGCAGTTGTGGGAGCTGGTCACCGAGCTCAACCGCGAAGGCGTGACGGTGGTGCTGACTACACACTACCTCGAAGAAGCCGAACAGTTGTGTGACCGCATCGCGATCATCAACCACGGCGAACTCATCGCCAACAAGACCACCCGCGAACTGGTTGGCATGGCGCGCGAGAAGATTGTCCGCGTCACGCTCGACAAGGACCTCGCCGGGCCGCCGATGGAACCGGCCTTCCTCAAGGCCGAAGTGGTCGAACCGCGCACCCTCGAGATCACCTATGACCGCGACCAGAGCAG
>JBDSDZ010000182.1:0-2529 GCA_039920345.1 Croceibacterium sp. | reverse complement strand
GCCGCGCTGGCGCTGATCGTGACCAAGGCGCTGGTGATCTTTGCCATCGGCCTGGCGTTCAAAATGCGCTGGCAAGGCGCGCTCAGTCTCGGCCTGTTGCTCAGCCAGGGCGGCGAGTTTGGCTTCGTGCTGTTCGCGCAGGCCAAGTCCGCGTTCCTGATCAACGACGAAGCAGCCAGCCTGTTCAGCGCGGTGGTGACCCTGTCGATGGCCACCACACCGTTCCTGATGATGCTCACCAGCCGCATCCGCAAGATGCCTAGCCGCAAGGACGAAAAGCGCGAGGAGCCCGGCGAGCAGGCGGCCAATGCGCTGATCGTCGGCTATGGCCGCTTCGGGCAGACCGTGGCCCAGACGTTGATCGCGGCCGGCATCACCGTGACGCTGATCGATACCGACGTCGAGATGATCGATGTCGCCGAAGAATTTGGTGCCAAGGTCTATTTCGGCGACGGCACCCGGCTCGACCTGCTGCGCCAGGCGGGCGCAGGCGAAGCCGAGCTGCTGTTGTTCTGCACCGACAAGGACCAGATCGAACCCGAACTACTCCATGCGGTGCACAAGGCGTTCCCCAAGCCGGCGATCTATGTGCGCGGGTTTGACCGGCGCAGCGTGATCAAGTTGCGCGACACACCCACCGAATACGTGATGCGCGAGGTGATGGAATCGGCGCTGCGGATGTCGCGCATGGCGCTGGAGAAAATGGGCCTCAGCGAACAGGCAATCGAGCAGGCCGAAACTTTCTATCGCGCCAATGACAAGGAACGCATGTCACGCCAGATCGCCACTGGCGACGTGCGCGCGGCGCGCGAAACGATCCTGACCGAGCCGCAGGTCCATGACGGCACCGCGCGCGCCGATCAAAGCGCCAGTTCGTAAAGGAACTCGTCGTCGCGGTGATTGCCGACCCAGAAGTCGATGTCGGCCACATGGCGAAAGCCGTAGCGCTGGTAAAACCGCTGCGCGCCGTAGTTTTCGCTGAACACCGATAGCTGCAGCGCGTCGCTGCCGGCCGCACGGGCCTCGCCCATCGCCCAGTCCATCAAGGCCGCGCCCAGGCCCAGCCCCGATCTGCCCGGCGCGCAGTAAAGCTGGCTCAGGAACACGGGCTTTGCTGGCCGCGGTTCAGGCCGTTCCTCGAACGCCTGGTCGAAGGCGATCAGGCAATAGGCTTCCGGCTGGCCGCCGATTTCCGCCAGCGCCACGCGCCGCGCCGGGTCAGCCAGCACGGCAGCATAGCGTTCGGGCGTGCGGTATTCGTCGAGGAATGCCCGCAGGTCATCCGGCTGGTAGAGCGTGCCAAACGCGGCCACGAAACTGTCGGTCGCGAGGCGCGCCAGCATGGCCGCATCGGCGGCGGTCGCGGGCCGGATAAGAAGGCTCACAGCGCGCGGCTCATGCACAGGCTGAAGCCATCGTTGGCATAGTCGCCGAAGTCCTCGCAGGGGGTGAAACCATGCTTGCGGTAGAGCTGGCGGGCGGCCGCCCACGGCTCCGGGCGGCCGGTCTCGAGCCCGAGCCAGGTGTAACCGCGCTGCTGCGCTTCGCTGACGAGATGCAGCAGGATGGCCTCGCCCGCCCCCTTGCCGCGATAGCCGGGCGCGGCGCGCATCGACTTGAGTTCGCCGCGCGCCGGGTCGATCTCGCGCAGCGCGCCGACGGCGGCAAGAACGTCGCTGTCCCACGCTGAAAAGAACGTCACATCGGGCTGGCGCAGCCGCTCGACCGGCATCGCGTGGACGTTGCTGGGCGGCGAAAGGCTGAGCATTTCGTCGAGATGGAAGGCCAGCAGGTCGATGACCTCGGCCCCCCTCAAGTCATCGGCGATGATGCGATAGTGCGTCACCGGGCCGCTGTGCTACGGGCGGCGAATGGAGACAAGCAACAACTCGGCCGCTAGCTGGAGTCTGGCTATTCACGGCGGTGCTGGGACCATGGACCCCGCCGTGATGAGCCCGGCAGACCAGGCCAGTTATGCGGCAGCGCTGGCGGTCGCGCTCGATGCCGGGGCGTCCGTTTTGGCCGGCAGCGGCAGCGCGCTCGACGCGGTCGAAGCGGCGGTGCGGGTGCTGGAAGACGATCCCAAGTTCAACGCGGGGCGCGGCGCGGTGTTCACTTACAACGGCACCAACGAGCTCGACGCCTCGATCATGGACGGCAGCGACCGGTCGGCCGGCGCGGTTACCGGCGTGACACATGTGCGCAGCCCCGTGGGGCTTGCCCGCGCGGTGATGGAGCACAGCCCGCATGTGTTCCTGGGCCGAGAGGGGGCAGAAGAGTTCGCCCGCGAGCGGGGCCTCGAAATGGTCGATCCCGACTGGTTCGCGACCCCTGAACGGTGGCGCCAGCTGGAAGAATTAAAGGCCCGCAAGCTTGGCTGGTTCGACGTGGACCTGAAATATGGCACCGTCGGCGCGGTGGCGGTCGATGGCGCGGGCCACGTGGCGGCGGCCACTTCGACCGGCGGCCTGACCGGCAAGCGCTGGGGCCGGATCGGCGATTCGCCGGTCATCGGCGCGGGCAACTATG
>JBDSDZ010000181.1:0-8168 GCA_039920345.1 Croceibacterium sp. | reverse complement strand
AGGCTGGCGACAAACAGGGTCAACAGCGGGGCAAGGGCATGGGTCAGCGTCGCGCTGCCATTGGAGGCCAGCGAGAAGCGGATCAGCCCCGGGTTGGCGGCCACGGCACGGCGGGGCGAGGGAGCGGTGCCTCCGATCAGCGACTTGCGTTTCATTTCGCGCGCGGCATGAACCCACACGAAAAGTTCGCCCATCATGTCGGACAGCATCCAGGCGATGACGAGGGCCCAAAGCGGCGCCCCAAACAACGCGCCAATCAGGATCCCGCCAAGTCGGACCACGGGCGTGACCAGGCTCTGCCATGAGAGATAGTCGAACCGGTCGAAGATGCGCAGCACCCCTGTGGGGGTTGCCGATGCGGTCAGCGGAATGACCAGGCAATAGATTTGCACGAGATAAGTTGTCTCGGCGCTCATCCCGAGCCACGGGCCAAGCCACGGCACCAGGACGATCGCCACCACCATGGCAACGAGGCCGGTTACCGCGTCAACCGCGATGGTGAAGCCCACCAGGTCGCGAAATCCTTCGCGATCACCCGATTCGGCGCGCACGGTGCCGAAGCGGATCAGCGCCTGCCACGACTGGAACTTGGCGATCCCGCTGATTGCCTGGGCATAACTGCGCACGATGATCAGCAAGCCGAAGGCCGCTGGCCCCAGCAGCCGCGCAGATAGCGCCAGCCCGGCCAGGTGCAGCACGGCGCCCGCCGCCTTGCCCGAACCGAGCAGCGCCGAATTCTTGAGCACGCGCCGTAGAACGTCTTCCCGCAACCAACTGCGCATTGAAACCGATGACCTCCTGCGGCAAGCAGCGCGCCTTAGAGGTCTAGCGAATGTCCGGCAAATGAGTATCCCCTTCCCGCAGGAACCCGGCAACGCGTTCGGACCATGCCGGTGACGGCTGCCCCCGGCGAAGTCGCCCTGCTGCTGTACGATTTGCGCGGCAGCGGTGTGACCCGAAATGCCCTGCGCATCGCCGGCGCGGCGCGCGATGCGGGCCTGCCGGTGAGCTTGTGGCCGATGCGCCTGCAAGGAGAGCTGGTGGATTCGGTGCCGGCGGACATCCCGATCCGCCCCTTGCGAAACAAACCTAGCGGGCGGCAACGCGATGTCGATTCGCTGGCCTCGGTACCCGCGTTGCGCAAGGCACTGGTGCAACGCCGGCCCGACGTGCTGTTTTCCTGCGGCAACCATACGCACGTGCACGCGGCGCTGGCGATGCGGGGCCTGGACAGGCGCTCTGCCGTTCGATTTGTCGGCCGGGCAAGCAACGCGGTTGTGTCGGGCGGTCATCATGGCCTGGTTGTCAGCGCGCTGGTCAAGCCGTGGGAGCGGTTCCAGTACGCCGGGATGGACCGCATCGTCGCCGTCTCGGGCGAATTGGCGGGCAACCTGGCGGACCTTGGCCTCGACCCGGCGCGGATCGAAACCATTCCCAACGGGATCGATCTTGGCGCAACTGCCGCCAAGGCGGCCGAGGCGCTGGACCACCCGTTTTTCGCACCGGGGCAGCCGCCCGTCGTGCTCGGAATCGGGCGGCTGGCGAAACAGAAGAATTTTGCCGGCTTGCTCGATGCGTTTGCTGCCGCGCGTGCAAAGGGCCCGATGCGGCTGCTGATCCTTGGTTCGGGGAGCAAGGCGCAAGCAGATGCCTTGCTCCAGCAGGCCGCGCGGCTCGGCGTTGCGAGCGACTTCATGTTGCAGGGCTATGTGGGCAATCCGCTGCCCTACCTCGCCCGTGCGGGCCTGTTCGTGCTCAGCTCGCGCTGGGAAGGGGCGAGCAATGTGCTGCTCGAAGCGCTCGCCTGCGGTTGTCCGGTCGTCGCGACACGCGCCCCCACAGGTGTGATCGAAGTCATGCAGGATGGGCAAATCGGCCCGCTGGTGCCGGTTGACGATAGTGCTGCGCTGGCTGGCGCCATCGTCGCGAGGCTGGAACAGCAACGCCAGTCGGCGAAACTTATCGCGCGCGCGCAAGACTTCGCGCTGGACCGTACTTTGTCGGCTTACGCCCGCCTGCTGACGGAGGAATTCGCCCTTGCCAGAGCGCTCTGACATGCCTTCGTGGACAGCCATCCTGCTCGCCGGTGAACGACCTGACGGCGATCCGCTCGCGCGGCACTACGGCGTTAGCGCCAAGGCGCTGCTCCCGATTGGCGGCATCAGCATGATCCGCCGCGTGTCCGGGACCCTGCTTGCCGTGCCGCAGATCGGCCGCGTCGTTATCCTCGCGCAAGATCCGGCAGCGCTCCTCAGCGGCGACATGGCCGACATCGCGGACGATCCCCGGCTGGCATTGGCGCAGAGCGGATACGGCATCGCCAGCAGTATCGCCGCCGTTGTCGGGACTGAACGCGCGCCGTGGCCGGTCATGGTCACCACCGCCGACCACGCCTTGCTGACGCCGGAGATGGTCACCGAGTTTCTTGCCGGGACAGAAGGGTGCGATCTTGCCGTGGCGGTTGGCGAGCGGCGCGTGATCGAAGCGGCTTACCCTGAAACCCGGCGGACCTGGCTGAAGTTTTCCGACGGCCATTATTCGGGCGCTAACCTGTTCGCCTTGCGCAGCCCCAAGGTTGCATCCGCACTCAGGCTGTGGAGCGGGGTGGAACAGGACCGCAAGCGCGCGCTCAAGTTGTTTCGCCGGTTTGGACCCTGGCTCCTGCTGCGTGCCGTTACCCGTACGATAAGCTTCCCCAATGCGATGACCCATGCTGGCAAGAGGCTCGGGCTCATTGCCAGGCCGGTGGTGCTTTCGGCTGCCGAAGCGGCGATAGATGTCGACAAGCCGGACGATGTGACACTGGTCGAGTCTATCCTGCGTTCACGCGAGGGTGTGCAGACGGTTGACCGGGCTGGCTGAGGCGTCTCCAAGGCTCGGTGAGAAATCCGCCGAACGGCGGGTCCGACAGGACGCAGGAGAGATTTGGTTGAAGGTTATTCGACAGTTCACGCTTGCGGCGGCGGCGATGCTGGTATTGGCAGCGCCGGTGCTGGCGGCAGGAACGATGGCCGACGAGGTCAGGGCGATCAATAACAGCTGGGCGCACATCGCCTACGAACTGCGCGGCTCGCGCGGCCAGGGACCGGCGCTGGCCCAGCTTGAGGCGCAGAGCGAGGCGCTTGTCCTTCGCTATCCGGGCCAGGCCGATCCGCTGGTGTGGCAAGGTGTGGTCGTGGCCGAACAAGCCAATACCGCAAGCTTTCTGCGCAAGCTGGGTTTCGCTAGCCGTGCGCGTGACTTGTTCACGAAGGCGTATGACATCAATCCCCGAGCCGCCAACGGTGGCGCCGCGTTGGGGCTGGGCGTGCTATACTACAAAGTGCCGGGCTCACCGCTCGGGTTCGGCGACAAGGTAAAGGCGCGGCGGCTCATCCGCGAAGCGCTGGCGATTGCGCCGGACAGCCTTGACGCCAACTTCTTCTATGGCGATTTTCTTTACGGCCAAGGTGACAAGGCCGGAGCCAAGGTAGTCCTCCAAAAAGCCCTTCGTGCGCCGCGAGATTCCTCTCGGCCGGTCGCTGATGCCGGACGCCGCGCCGATGTAAACGCCGTGCTGCGCAAGATTGGCTGACGTGGCGGTCAAGGGGCGGAACTGGCCGCTTAGGGCCGGTCTGGTTCTTGCAGGGCTGCTGGCGGTCTACCTAATCGTGGGCCAGATAATCCCGCCAGGTTCCGAAGTCATCGCAAGCGGCGATACTGAACTGAGGATCGAGCTCGGGCGCAGTTCGAATGCGCAACTTGCGCCACACAGCAGCTTGACGATTGCGGGGCGCGATGCGACCGAGCTGTCGCTCGATGGAAGTGCCCGCTTCGTCATCGAGCATAACCTGACTCGAAACCTGCGGATCGCCGCCGGTCCCCTGACCGTGTCCGATGTCGGCACGCGGTTTGCAATCGAACAGGGAGAGGGGCGAGTTGTCGTGGCAGTGGAGGAAGGCGAGGTGGCAGTGACAGGCATTTCGATAGCCCAACCTCTGCGGATAACAGCGGGCCGAACGCTGACTTTCGACATTGCCTTGCGACAGGTAACGGTGGTGCCGTGAAAACTCAGGTTTGCATCATCGGCGCTGGCCCGGCGGGCCTCTTGCTCGGCCACTTGTTGCGGGCCGAAGGCGTCGAATGCGTGGTGATCGAGCGGCGCGACCCCGACTACGTGCTGTCGCGCATCCGCGCTGGCGTGCTCGAGAGGATCACGGTGTCGCTGATGGAGCGGCTCGGGCTCGACTCCCGGCTCAAGGCGGAAGGCCTGCCGCACGACGGGTTCAACCTTGCCGACGGCGAACGCCTGATCCGCATCGACATCGCGGACCTGACCGGAAAGCAGGTCGTCGTGTACGGCCAGACCGAACTGACCCGCGACCTGATGGAGGCGCGCGAGGAGCGCGGGCTCGAAGTGATCTACGAGGCGGCGGATGCCGCGCTCCACGAGATCGAGGGCGACGCGCCGTTTGTGACGTACCGCAAGGACGGCGCCGAAAGCCGGATCGATGCCCGCTTCGTGATCGGGTGCGACGGGTTTCACGGCCCCAGCCGCAAGGTGATCCCGGCGGGCGGCTTCACCGAGTACGAGCGCGAATATCCGTTTGGCTGGCTCGGCATCCTGGCCGACGTGCCGCCGTGCAATCACGAATTGATCTACGCCAACCACGCGCGGGGATTCGCGCTTGCCTCGATGCGCAGCGCAACGCGCAGTCGCTATTACATCGACGTTCCGATTGAGGCGCGAATCGAGGATTGGCCCGACGAGCGGGTCTGGGACGAACTGGTTCGTCGGTTGCCCGACGAGGCCGCTCAGCACGTCGTGCGTGGACCGGCGCTGGAAAAATCGATCGCCCCGCTGCGTAGCTATGTGTTTGCACCGATGCGGCATGGTTCGCTGCTGTTGTGCGGCGATGCGGCGCATATCGTGCCACCGACCGGCGCCAAAGGGCTCAACCTGGCGGCGAGCGATGTACACTATGCCGCAGCGGCACTGACGGCGTTCTTCAGGAAGTCCGACCCCGATTTGGTTGGGTCATATTCGGCAACGGCGTTGGCGCGTGTGTGGAAGGCGGAACGGTTCTCGTGGTCGCTCACCCGCTTGATGCACCGGTTTCCAGAAGACGGGGCGTTCGAGCGCGCCATGCAATTGGCCGAGCTCGACTATATCTCTGGTAGCCGGGCCGCGCAGCTGAGCCTGGCCGAGAACTACGTTGGTCTGCCGGTCTGACACCGCCGACACAGGTTCTTTGAAAAGCGTAGCATTGCTGCAACAGGTGCCTGAAGAAGCGCAGAAACCTGCCGTGGACCAAGGAACGACAACGAGTGTTTGGCGTTAGGTCCACAGGTGGGAATGGGCAACTATTACCATGTCGAATCAAAGACACTTGCGGCGCTAGGGTCTATGCGCTTAAACGCCAACCGAACAACGTCCTGGAGATGGAAATGCGAAAGTTAATCCTCGGAGCTGCTGCTGCAGCCATGATCGTGGGCAGTTCTGTCGCCCAGGCTGCCCCTGTCGCCCGCAATGCCGCACCGGTTGTGGAGTCGGAAGGACTGGCGGGAACCGGCGGCACTCACCTGCTTCTCGGCGCGCTCGCGCTGGGCATCCTCATCTTCATCCTGATCCAGATCAACAATCAGGATGCGGAGGACGGGAATTTCCCGCACAGCCCGTAGGCCGCTGCGCACTCGCGAATTCAAAAGGCCGCCTGCGGAAACGCGGGCGGCCTTTTCGTTGTCAGACCGGTGCGGTGGCGGTGTGCAAAACGTGAGCGTACCGTTCGGGATCGACGTTGCCTCCGGTCAGCATGATTGCCGTACTGCCATTAGCCGGCACCTTGCCCGCCAACACGGCCGCGAGCGCTGCCGCGCCGCTCGGTTCCAAAACCAGGCGCAAGTGTGAAAACGCAAATCTCTGCGCATGTGCCACTTCGGCTTCGCTCACCCGCGCCCACTGCTGGCAGCGTGCCTGCAGCACGGAGAAATTGATCGGCCGTGTGGCGAGCGTCTGCAGGGCGTCGCAGGCAGTTGATGGGGGGTTGGGGACCACAGATTGGATCGAGCCCGCTTCGAGGCTGCGGCAGACATCGTCCCAGCCTTCCGGCTCGACCGGGATTATCTCCGCTTCGGGGCAGGCGAGGGCGAGGCCAGCGGCCAGTCCACCGCCACCGCAGCAGGCCACGATCCGCGTGGGTCCTCCGCTGCCTTGCTGAGCCATCTGGGCGGCGATTTCTATCCCGGAGCTGCCCTGGCCTTCAATCACCCAGGGATCGGCAAAGGCGTGAACCAGTGTGGCGCCGCTGCGTTCAACCAGCGTGGCAGCGACCATGTCACGATCCTCGCTCGCGCGGTCATACAACACGACCGTGGCGCCAAGCTCGCGCGTGCGCGCCAGTTTCACCGTGGGCGCGTCGGCGGGCATGACGATGGTCGCGGCAATACCCAGCCTTCGTGCCGCCCAAGCGACGCCTTGTGCATGGTTGCCACTGGACACGCCGACTACACCGCGCGAACGCTCTTCAGCCGTCAGCTCGCTCAACCGATGCCAGGCGCCGCGAATCTTGAACGCGCCGATGGGCTGGAGGGATTCCGCCTTGCCCCAGGCGATAACGCCGCCAAGATCGATAGGGAGCAGCGGCGTAGGCGGCAGGATCGCAGCAATCTTGGCCGCAGCTTGCAGCACGCCTTCGCGGGTCGGAGCTCTCATTGCAAAGGGGCCAGGGTCATTGGCAGATCACGTCGCATATTTACCCGAGGCCCTCCACCCTCTATCGCGCGCGCCCTGGCGGGGAACGCACGCTAGCTGCAGGCCGTTGCCCCGAAGAACCCGACCCAAGGACCTAGCTGACCATGAACGACGCCCCAAGCAACAAGAAGGCCGAACTGCTGTCGACCGAAGTCGAGCATATCGACATCACCAGCTTCGATGCGCGCCCGATCATCGATGCGATGGGCAAGATGAGCTTCACCAGCCGTGATCTCGCGCGGGCGACGCGGATCTATAATGACATGCTGGCAGACAAGGACTGCACGATCTTCCTGGTTATCGCCGGATCGACCAGCGCCGCGGGGTGCATGGATGCCTATGCCGAGCTGGTGCGCAGCAACATGGTGGACGGCATCGTCGCCACCGGCGCCACCATCGTCGACATGGATTTCTTCGAAGGGCTTGGTCACAAGCACTATCAGGCGCTCGAGGTGCCGGATGACGACACGCTTCGCTCGCTGCTGATCGACCGCATCTATGACACCTACATCGACGAAGAAGACCTCCAGAACGTTGACCACACGATCTTTGAAATCGCCGAATCGCTCGAACCCAAAGCCTATTCCAGCCGCGCCTTCATCCGCGAGATGGGCAAGTATCTTGTCGAGCACGGCAAGAAGGACAACAGCCTGGTCAAGCTCGCTTACGAACACGATGTGCCGATCTTCTGCCCGGCCTTCACTGACAGCTCGGCCGGGTTCGGTTTGGTCAAGCACCAGGTCGACGCGATGAAGGAGGGGCGCCCCTACCTGATGATCGATTCGGTCGCCGATTTCCGCGAACTGACCGACATCAAGATCGCCGCCGGCAGCACCGGCCTGTTGATGATCGGCGGCGGCGTACCCAAGAACTTCATCCAGGACACCGTCGTCTGCGCCGAAATCCTCGGCCACGCGGACGTGGAAGTGCACAAGTACGCGGTGCAAATCACCGTGGCCGACGTGCGCGACGGAGCCTGTTCGTCCTCAACCCTGCAAGAGGCTGCGAGCTGGGGTAAGGTCAACACTGGCATCGAACAGATGGTCTTTGCCGAAGCCGGATCGGTGATTCCGCTCCTGACCAGCGACGCCTATCATCGCGGCCATTGGAAGACACGCGCCGAACGCCGCTGGGCCAAGCTTTTTCAATAGCTTACCGCGCAATCGATCGGACCCACAAACGCCCCGTCGCAGCAGGCGGTCCGTCCATGTGTTTTTAACTTGCAGTTCATCCTTGGCGCAATATATGCGCGCTTCCGCTGCCCCATGGGGACTTCCAAACCGCAAGGCAGCTTTTGTGAACGAACCGTTTGGGGGTCCCTTGAATTGCACCATTATCCTGACGCCAAGGCTGTAGTTCGCGCGCTCGCGCCGGACGAACCCGTGATCTGCAACCGCCCGCACGCCGCGGCGCGGGCCGCCCGTTTCTTTGCCGAGAA
>JBDSDZ010000180.1:0-5932 GCA_039920345.1 Croceibacterium sp. | reverse complement strand
ACTACATCAGCTACAAGCCGGAAATCAGCGCCACCACCTGGCCCCTGTTCGCCATTCCACTGGTGCTGCTGGCGCTGGTGGGGCTGATCTTGCGACGACGACTGGGGCGCGTGAAATGACCTGGGTGGTGGCCATAGCCGTGGCGTTGGTCGCGTTTGTGCTGGGCGCGTTCGTGTTTCGCGCCAACCGCGCTGGTTGGACTACTTTTGCCGCGGCGCTGGCGCTGGGGCTCGCGGGCTATGCCTTTCAGGCCAGCCCTGACCTTCCCGGCGCTCCCTCCACTGCTGCGCCAAAGGACGAGCAGGGCTCGTGGGCGCTGGTCGATGAACGCAAGGGCATGATCGGTAACAAGCGGTCGGGCAGCGATAAGCTGATCGTGGCCGACGCGCTCGCCCGGCAGGGCCAGTACGAGAACGCGGCGGTAATGTTGCGCGGCGCGGTGCATGACAATCCTAATGACGCCGAGGCTTGGCTGGCGCTTGGCAATGCGCTGGTCGAACACGCTGATGGCGCGCTGACCCAGCCGGCCCTGATCGCCTATCGCCGCGCGTTGACGCTCGACCCCACGGGCGTGGGGCCGGGCTACTTCCTCGGCCTGGCGCTGATCCGTCAGGGCCAGATTCCGCAGGCGCGCTCGGTTTGGGCCGATACCCTGGCGAATGCCCCAGAGGGTGCCGACGGGCGCGATGTGCTGGCCCAGCGGCTCGGCCGGCTCGATGCTCTGCTGCGCGGGGAGGGCTCGGTGGCCATTCCGCAGCCGCAAACCGTCCCGCGACAGGATGTCCCCTGAGGTGCCCTGCCAGTTCGCATTGCGGCCTCAGGAGCGCGCTGCTACTCGGCGCGCTTCGCCGCGCATGAGTCGCAAGAGGGTCTAGTTCCCGATGAGCGCAGCAACAGGGCAGGATCGCACCTCGGCCAAGCTCAAGCTTGCGGTCGGGGCTATCGGTATCGTCTTTGGCGATATCGGCACCAGCCCGCTTTACGCCTTCCGTGAAACCTTTGTCGGCCCGCACACGCTGGCACTGGATGATTTGCACGTCCTTGGCGTCGTCAGCCTGATCTTCTGGTCGATGACGCTGGTCGTGTCGGTCCAGTACGTCGGCATCCTGATGAGCGCTGACAACAAGGGGCAGGGCGGCACGCTGGCGCTGGTGGCGATGATCTCGCGCTTCATCGGCGGCTCCAAATACGGATGGCTGACGGTGTTGCTGGGAGTCTTTGCGACCGCGCTGTTCTACGGCGACAGCATGATCACGCCGGCCATTTCGGTGCTTTCTTCGGTGGAAGGGCTGACGGTGGTTGAGCCGGACCTGGGACGTTTCGTCGTGCCCATTGCGCTGGTCCTGCTAATTGGCCTGTTCGTGATCCAGAAGCGCGGCACTTCCCGAGTGGGCAATCTGTTTGCCCCGGTGATGCTGCTCTATTTCATCACCATCGCGGTGCTCGGCGTAATCCACATCATCAAGGCGCCGCATGTTCTGATTGCGCTCAACCCGTGGTTTGCGATCCAGTTTTTCCTGACCGACAAATGGCTTGGCTTCCTCGCTCTCGGGTCGGTCGTGCTGGCCGTGACTGGCTCCGAGGCGCTCTATTCCGACATGGGCCATTTCGGCCGCGGGCCGATGCGCCTGTCGTGGTTCGCCTTCGTCATGCCGTGCCTGCTGCTCAATTATTTCGGGCAAGGGGCGATGATCCTGAGCCTGGGCGATGCTGGCGCGGCCGAGGCGATCCAGAGCCCGTTCTACTTTATGGCGCCCGAGAACCTGCGCCTGCCGCTGGTGCTGCTGGCGACCTGCGCCGCCTTCATCGCCAGCCAGGCGGTGATTTCGGGCGCGTTCTCGGTCACCCACCAGGCGATCCAGCTCGGCTTCATCCCGCGCCTCTCGATTCTTCACACCAGTGATGAACATCACGGGCAGATCTACATCCCGCTGATCAACTGGCTGCTGATGGTGGCGGTGATCGTACTGGTGCTGGTGTTCCGCAATTCGTCCAACCTTGCGTCGGCCTATGGCATCGCGGTGACCGGGGCGATGCTGATCGACACCTGCCTGATGGGCGTGCTGCTGGTCGCGGTGTGGAAGTGGAAATGGTGGATGGCCGCGCCGGTCATCCTGCTGTTCGTGGTCGTCGATGGCGGCTACTTCGCGGCAAACGCGGTCAAAATCCCGTATGGTGGCTGGTTCCCGCTGCTGGTTGGCGCGTTCGCGTACACCTTGCTGACGACATGGGCCAAGGGCCGTCGCCTGCTGCGCGAGCGGATGAGCGAAATCGGCCTGCCGCTGGAAATCTTCGCCAAGTCAGCCCGCAACAGCACCGCCAAAGTGCCAGGCACCGCGATCTTCATGAACTCGGGCTCCAATGGCACGCCCTCGGCGCTGCTCCACAATATCAAGCACAACAAAGTGCTGCACGAACGGGTGGTGGTGCTGACCGTGCTGATCGCCGACGTGCCCTATGTCGACGAGAACGAACGGTTGCAGGTCTCCGAAATCGGCGACGGGTTCTTCCGTGTGGTGCTCAATTATGGCTTCATGGAAGAAACTGACGTGCCCGCCGCGCTGAAGAACGTGGGCATGTGCGGCCCGCCGTTCGAGATGATGCAGACCAGCTTCTTCCTCTCGCGGCAGACGCTGCTGACAGCGGAAAAGCCCGGCATGGCAATCTGGCGCGAAAAGCTGTTCGCCTGGATGATGCGCAACGCGGCAACGCCGATGGAATTCTTCCGCCTGCCGACTAACCGCGTGGTCGAACTAGGCAGCCAGGTCGAGATTTGAGCTGTCGGCGGCGGCAGCCGGGCGCTGCACCAGCCACATCGCGCCAACCATGCAGGCGCCGAACAGCAAGCCTTCGACCGAGCTGGTGGCCGCGCTGCTGAGCGGGCCGAAGCCGACTTCCCCGAACATCTGCCCGATCGCGCCCAGATCGATCCGCGATCCGGGAAAGGCACCCGCGAGCAACGTCAGGCTGCCACTCATCAAGCGCCCGCCAAGCAGCGGGACCGCAAGTCCTGCCAGCGCGCCCGCAAGTCCGCCCCAGGCCATGCTGGTTTCAAGCGAGCGCGAACGCCACGTGCGCAGCGAGCCAATCGCGATCGCCGTGCCAATCACTGCGCCTTCGGGGGCGCCGGTGATGCTTCCGGGCGCATGACCGAACAGCAGGTTGAGCGCATCGGTGCCGACCAGCTTGACCATCGCCCCGACAACCAGCCCGCCCAGCGCTCCGCCGATCACGGTCGTCAAGGCGCGACGCTTGGTAGCAAAAACAGAAGCTGCAATTCCGGCGGCAACCCCGGCGGCGCCAAGCGTGGCCATCGACACCGTGACCAAGGCGATGACCAGCACCACCGAGGCTGCCCCCATGCCCTGTGCCAAAGGCTGCGTTGCGCCGATGAAGCCGTAGAGCAAGCCGCCAATCGCGCCAGCAATGGTCCCGCCTCCGGTGCCTGCTGCGGCGAGGCGGAAGTAGCGTGTCCATGGCTCATTGTTGGCGGACGCGGCAAGACGCGGGCCTGCACGATCGACCGGCGCGATGAAGCGGTAGCCGTGCTTGGGCACGGTCTCGATGATGCGCGGGCGGGCAGCATCGTCACCCAATTGGCGGCGCAGGGTGCGGATGCACTGGGTCAGCGCTTCGTCGGTGACCGGGATGCCGCGCCACACTTCGTCGTGGAAGCGGTCCTTGGAAACCAGCTTACCCGGCTGGCTGACCAACAGCGCCAGGGCATCGAAATAGCGGGCGTTGAGTTCGATCGTGTCGCCATCGCGGGTTACCCGGCGGTCGGGGCAGTCGAGGATAAACCCCTCGAACCGGAAACGCTCGCCGCTCATCGGCGAGCGCAGGGGGCGTGTCGTTTCGCCGCTTTGCTCCCTGCCTTCACCGCGTCGCCCTCATCCCAGGTTGGCGCTGACCATCGCGTACATCATTGGCAGCGACAGCAGGACGTTGGTGCGGCTGGCCGCCAGCGCAATCGGGGCGGCCTTGGCCTTGGCCTCGTCGCTCGCCTCGACCAGCCCGAGGATCTTCTGCTGCGCCGGCCAGATGATGAACCACACGTTGAACGCCATGATCAGGGCGAGCCACATGCCGATGCCGATTAGCTTGACCGCGCCGTAACCGGCGAAGGTCAGCGCCTCGACTCCGTAGCCGTTGTGGAAAGCGATCCCGAGGCCGGTCAGCACCGTCAGCGCGGCGCCCCAGCGGAAAAAGAACAGCACACTCGGTGCGATATAGCCCGTCACGCCCTTTTTCAGTTCGACCGGGATCTTGGGCATCGTCGGCACCTGCACGAAGTTCAGGTAATAGAGCAGCCCAATCCACGTCACGGCGAAGAACAGGTGCAGCCAACGCATCACGTCGTTCGCCACTTCGGCGGCGCCGGTGCCGGTATCATCGACGAAAGCGTAGATCAGCACGATGGCCAGGATGAGTCCTGTCGCCAGCACGGCGTGCAGGTTGCCGAAGAATTTGGTCATGGTCGTTCCCCCCCAGTGCGACCCGGATGGGGCAGTGTATCGCCAATCGGCCGCTTTCGACAAGCGGTCAGCCGGTTGGCGGGGGATTGTTTTCCTCTTCCTCCACGCCGTCCAGCGTCAACCCGTGGCGCAGCAGCATCGGCAGCTGGGTAAAGGTGAACAGGAACGATAGCGGCAGGAACACCCACAGCTTGGCCGCCAGCCAGGATTCGAACGACAGGGAGTGGGCCAGCGTCTCGTTCAACGCCGCGAGGAAGAAGAAGAACACGCCCCAGTTGCGCGACAGGAGCATCCAGCCGCGGTCGCTGAGCCCTTCGAAGGCCGCTTCAAGCAGGACCTTGAGCAGCGACTTGCCGCGCCAGTAGCCGACCAGCAGCGCCACTCCGAACAGCAGATAAATCGCAGTCGGCTTGCGCTGGATCCACCACGGGTCGCCGGTGTAGATCGTGAACGCACCGAAGCCGACGATCAGTGCGGTCGATAGCCACAGCATCGGCGAAATCCGGCCGAGCCGCCATTTCGAAATTGCCAGCGCCGCGATGGCGGCGATAATGAAGGCCCCGGTGCTCTTCATCACCGCGAGGATTTCCCCCGCCATGTCTTTGCCGTGCGGCTTGGACAGGAGGTAGGCGAGGAAGAAGACCAGCAGAGGACCGTAATCGACCAGCACGTTGATCCAGCCCGATTTGGGCTTTTTAACCGGTGCTTCTCTCATCACGCCACTCCTGCAATCACGCGCGCAACGAGGTCGGGGTCGAAGGGGCGCAAGTCGTCGATTTTCTCGCCCACGCCGATGGCATGGATCGGCAAGCCGTATTGCTCGGCCGCAGCCACCAGCACGCCGCCGCGCGCGGTGCCATCGAGCTTGGTCATGATCAGCCCGGTCACGCCCGCCACTTCCTTGAACACGTCAATCTGACTTAATGCGTTCTGGCCATTGGTGGCGTCGAGCACGAGCACCACGTCGTGCGGCGCTTCGGGGTTCAACCGGCCGAGGACGCGGCGGATCTTGGCCAGTTCGTCCATCAACTCGCGCTTGTTCTGCAAGCGGCCAGCGGTATCGACCACCAGTGCGTCGATCCCGGTGTCGGTCGCCTGCTTCACGGCGTCGAACACCACGCTGGCCGGATCGCCGCCTTCGGGGCCGCGCACCAGGTCAACGCCAATGCGATCGGCCCATACCGCCAGCTGGCCAATGGCGGCGGCGCGGAAAGTGTCGCCAGCCGCCAGCAGCACGCCGTAGTCATCTTCCTGAAACCAGTGCGCTAGCTTGGCGATGGTCGTGGTCTTGCCGCTGCCATTGACGCCGATCACCAAGATCACCTGTGGTCGCGGGAAGGCGGTTATCTCGAGCGGCTTGGCCACCGGGCGCAGGATCGCGGCGATTTCCTCGGCCACGGCTTCCTTGAGTTCGCGCTCGGTCATCGTCAGGCCGAAGCGCTTTTCCGCCAGCCGAT
>JBDSDZ010000179.1:0-5869 GCA_039920345.1 Croceibacterium sp. | reverse complement strand
TGTCCAAGTACGGCGCGCATGGCGCCCGGGCCGATGTTGGTATCGATTTGCGCGCAAGGGTTGCGCAGCCCGGTCAGCTCGACCACCGCGCTTTGGCCGAGCCGGAGCCGCGTTCCGCGCGACAGGCCCAGCAAATCAATCCCGCGTATGGTCACGTTTTCACCGAGCTGGCCGGGCGAGACGGTAAAGCCAGCTCGCGCGAGTTCCTCGAACAATTCGGCATGGATCAGGTGCACCTGGCGCAAGTTGGGCGCGCCAGGCGTCTGCCCCATTCGCGAGCGATGCTGCACCGTCACGCCGCAATGCGCGTCACCTTTCACGCCGAGCCCGGCGACAAGCTCGATCCCGTCGCGTTCGATCTTACTGAAGCGGTGCTGCGCGTCGCTTGAAACGCCAACCACCCTGGCGCCGGTCACAGCGGATCTGCCACGGTGATGGTGCCGGTCCACAAGGACTCCGCCATCGCATCGAGTTCGGCAAAATCCAGGTCGGCGCCCAAAGGGTCCATCTTGTTCAGTTTGAGCGGCCGCTGGTCGGCCCCGAGCAACCGGCGGCGCAAGGCGCGTTGCAGCAAGGTCAGCCGCATCAGCGCCTGGCCCATGGCATTGTCAGGATCGCCCAGGCGGATGCGCGACCAATCGCGTTCGATCTGGCCGACTCGTTCGGCCACCAGCCCGTTATAGGTCCGATGCGGTCCGCGATGGAGCGGAAGCCCCATGCGTGCCGCTGATTCGCCGCTCGCCGGCAGCAGCAGGCCATTGTGCCGAAAATCATCAAACCCGAGCCGTTCGCGTCCGATCGCTTCGAACAAGTGGCCGAAGCAGTGCTGCGACAATAGCTGCCGGGGCAACAAGTGGTGCCGTTGCATGCCCGGCTCAAACCCGGCGTCGCCGCGCCGGTTGACCGCCCTGAACGACAGCCGCGGCCGCCGCGGCGTAGCCGCTGACAGCAACCCTGAATGGCGTTTCCTTATCGATCGTCTCCACGAACGCGGACAAACCGTCCATTGGCCGAAGGTTCAAGGCGCAAAGCCGTTCCATCGGGACCGGCGAACGGTTGCGGGCCCGTCAGCGTGCCGCGCTCTGCCAGCCAGTGGATCAATCGTACCGCCAGCTTGCCCGCCTCGGCGCGATTGGCAGCCAGCTCCGGCTCAATCCGAAGTTCCTGCCTGGTGAACAGCGCCAGCCCTTCACTCTGCATGGCGCCGTCTTGAGAAGCGAACAGGGCGGCGAGGCTGAAGACGGGAAACGCCCCGCCTTCGGTCCAGCGGACCACGGCATCGGCGAACGCTTCGGGCGCCGACCAGCACCGCGCGGGGTGCCAGGCAATCGCGGCTACGCCAGGCAGTGCCGCCATGCGGGCCGCGAGCAGAGCCAGCGAGCGAACCACCGGCAACATCGCCCCGCCAGAGGCCAGGTGCGGGCCGGGCTGCAGGGTAATGGCCTCCAGCCCCGCGTCGCCAAACCCAGGTGCCAGCCCGTAGTGATGACCAGGCGATGGCACTTGTGCTGACGAACCGGGGGCCAGGCCTACGAGATCGAAGGTCAATCCGTTGACCAGCAGTTCAAGCCAGCGGCCATCATCGTTCGCGGCAGAACCATCGTCAGTGTCAGGATCAAAGCTGACCGCAAAGCCGGATCGCTCCTGCGCAAGGCTGAGCACGGCCTTGGCATCCGGCCGTTCACCCGGGGCGAAGATCAGCGAGACAGCGGCCACGGACCCACCCGCATCAATGGCTCGTCCACTCGAAATACGAAATCCCCATTGCCGCCTACGATCTTGTGTGACCCGAATCGTGGCCAAGGTCGAGCCTCTGCGCTCATGATGCATCCGAAATCGACCTATTATCTTGTAAAGACACACGAACGGTCCAGCATCAGGGCTGTCGACGGCATCCAGCGCCACCTTTGCAGTAGGCCGCCAGTGGTCTAGGCCAAGGCCCATGGCCACGCGTCCATCAGTCCTGGGGGTCGAACGCTCGATTTCGGGCAAGAGCTGGCGCTGGCGCGGCGGCAATATGGAACTCGCCTCCGGCGCTGCCGGGCTGGAAGATGACATCGTCACCCAATTACTGCTGGCGCGCGGTGTTTCTCGGGACGACCTGGCGCGTCACCGCAGCCCGAGTTTGCGCAGCTTCCTGCCGGATCCGTCCGAGTTCAATGACATGGACCTTGCCGCCGACCGCGTCGCTGAAGCGGTCCTGGCCGGTGAGACAGTGACGGTTTACGGGGATTACGATGTCGATGGCGCCACCAGTGCTGCCTTGCTGATCCGCTTGTTCCGGATGCTCGGGCTTCCAGCGCGGCATTACATCCCTGATCGCCTGCTCGAAGGTTATGGCCCAAGCGGCGAAGCGCTGGTCAAGCTCGGCCGCGAAGGATCGAGCCTGGTCATCACCGTCGATTGCGGCGCGATGGCTTACGAGGCGCTGGCCGCCGCCCACGCCGAGGGGATCGACGTGATCGTGGTCGATCATCACAAATGCGCGGCGGAACTTCCCCGCGCCTATGCACTGGTCAATCCTAACCGGCTCGACGAGAGCGACCTTGCCGCCTCGCACGGCCACCTCGCCGCCGTTGGCGTCGCCTTCCTGCTCGCCGTCGCGGTGGTGCGCACCCTGCGTCAGCGCAACTTCTTCGAGGGGCGCGAGGAGCCGGACCTGATCTCGCTGCTCGATCTTGTTGCGCTCGGCACGGTGGCCGATGTCGCCGCCATCCGCGGGCTCAACCGCGCCTTCGTTGCCCAAGGACTCAAGGTCATGGCGCGCCGGGGCAATACCGGCATGGCGGCGCTGATCGACGTCAGCCGCCTGACCCGCGCGCCCAGTTGCAGCGACTGCGGCTTCGCACTCGGCCCGCGCATCAACGCCGGCGGCCGGGTCGGCGAGGCAACGCTCGGCGTCCGCCTGCTAACCACCGAAGACCCCGATGAAGCGCGCGCCATTGCCGAACAGTTGTCGCAGCTTAACGAAGAGCGCCGCGGGATCGAGTTCGCGGTGCAGGAAGCGGCCGAGGCGCTGATCGACGCGCAGCATAATCGCGCGGTACTCACGATTGCCGGACGCGGCTGGCATCCGGGCGTGATCGGCATCGTCGCCGGACGTATCAAGGAGAAGACCGGCAAGCCCGCGCTGGTCATCGCGCTGGATGAAGAGACCGGACAGGGCAAAGGCTCGGGCCGTTCGATCTCGGGCGTCGATCTTGGCGCGGCAATCATTGCCGCGCGCGACAGCGGTCTGCTGGTCGCCGGCGGCGGCCATGCGATGGCGGCGGGGCTCACGGTCGAAGGCGACAAGCTCGAAGCGCTGGCCGAATTTCTTGACGAGCGACTGTCCGCGGCCGTCGCCGCGGCATCAGGTGACCTGGTCACCCTGCTCGACCTGTCGATCGCGCCAGGCGGCCTGACCGCGGAGCTGGTGGAAACGCTCGACAGCGCGGGTCCGTTTGGCGTTGGCTGGCCGGGGCCCAAGGTTGCGGTCGGGCCGGTCCACCTGATCAAGGCCGATGTTGTCGGCACCGGCCATGTTCGGCTCGTCGCCGGCGGTCAGGATGGCCGTTCGTTCAAGGCCATCGGTTTCCGGATGGCCGAAAGCGAACTTGGCCAGGCCTTGCTGCATGGCGCCAAGGGCCGCCGGCTATGGCTGGCCGGGCGGGCCAAGATCGACGATTGGGGTAGCCGCCGGCAGGCAGAACTGCACCTCGAAGACGCTGCCTGGGCCGACTGATGCCCGCTGCCCGGCGCGGGGCTTGACCCCGCCCGCCCTCGCAACTAAGTGCGCCCCTCGCCTCCGGGCGTGGCCCCTTCGTCTAAGGGTTAGGACGCGGCCCTTTCACGGCTGAAATACGGGTTCGAATCCCGTAGGGGTCACCATCCAGGCGACCGCACACTGGCTCCGGCCCCTTCGTCTAGCGGTTAGGACGCGGCCCTCTCACGGCTGAAACACGGGTTCGATTCCCGTAGGGGTCACCAAACTGTCATATATGACCTTCAGCAGCTTTGCTGTGGCACCCCCTCGCTTCTGCTCGTAATGGCTCGCCGATGATCGAGGGTCGTTACATTCCCGTCGCCGGCATCGTGGTCGCCCTGGCTACCGGAATCGCGATGATCTTTGCTGGCGCCGATTTCCTGTTGGTCGGCGCCGCGATGCTGGTGTGGATTGCCTCGTTCTGGATTGCCATGCCGCCCCCCGCCACAGCGATCGCCGAGCGGCGTGAAGGCGTCCAGCTTTCGACCACCGGGGTGCGCGACCTGATCGAGCATTCGGGCCTGCCGATGTTCCTGCTCGATGGCAGCCGCATCCTGGTCGCGAACGCAGCGGGCCGCGAAGTGCTCGGCGCGCATGTCGTCGGGCAGGATGCGCGCGTCGCCTTCCGCCATCCGGTGGCGGTTGACCTGCTGGGGCGAGCCAAAGGGGGCAACGCAACCATCCAGGGGCTGACCGGCCCGCGCAGCAACTGGCTGATTACGCGGCATCTGATCGACGAACGCTACAGCATGATCGAGCTGCTCAACCGCAGCGCCGAGGCCGATGTCAGCCGCGCGCATACCGATTTCGTCGCCAACGCCAGCCACGAACTGCGCACCCCGCTGGCTTCGATCATCGGCTATATGGAAACGCTCGCCGACGCGAAGTCGGACATTGAGCCGGAGCGCGCAGCGCGCTTCCACACCACGGTGCTGCGCGAGGCCAAGCGGCTGCAATCGCTCGTCAGCGACCTGATGTCGCTATCCCGCGTCGAAGCAGAAAAGCACGACCAACCGCGCGAAAAGATCGATCTCGTCCTGCTTGTGCGGCAGGCGGCGCGCGATGGTGCCGGTCCCGATCGCCACGATCGGCTCGATTTCAAGATCGGCGCGAACACGCTGTTCATTCGCGGCGACCAGAACCAACTCGAACAACTGGTGCGCAATCTGGTCGACAATGCCTTCAAGTATGGCGCGCCTGATTCGCAAGTCGAAGTCGAGCTGGCAGCGAGCGCGCGGAACATGGCGACGTTTTCGGTGCGTGACCGGGGCGAAGGCATTGCCGCTGAACATATCCCGCATCTGACCCGACGCTTCTATCGTACCGATCCTGGCCGGAGCCGCGCGGCAGGCGGGACCGGGCTTGGCCTCGCGATCGTCAAGCACATCGTCGAACGCCATCGCGGCCGGTTGGATATTGCCAGCAAGGTCGGGGACGGGACCACGGTTACAGTGGCATTTCCGCCCGCCGAATAGCCAGCTGAATGGTTTTCACGCTGGCGATTTGCGCAGCTGTGGACAACCACAGGCGCTGTCACAATGCCGTAATAGTTGAGACATAGCGCGGTCACGTTCTTGCAATCGAACTGTCACAAGGCCCGCCAATGAAACCCCTGCTTACTGCGTTGCTCGCCTCGGCAGCTGTGCTCGCACCGGTCCCTGCCATGGCCCAGGCAGTCGATTCGGCAGACATCCAACGCCAGCTTGCAACCATGCAGGCGGAGATAGCGCGCTTGACCGCCCAACTGGCGGACCTGCAGGCGCGGGAAGCCCAGCGTGCGGTGCCTGCGCCGGTTGCAGTCGCGGCAACCACCCCCTCGGCAGCACCCGCCGCTGCGGCAATCGCATCTGCGGCCAGCACCACCCAGATCGCCTGGAAGGGCGCGCCTGAACTAACCGCACCGGGAGGCTGGTCGTTCAAGCCGCGCGGCCGCCTGCAAGTCGATACCGCCGTGATTGATGCCCCCGATGACATCAGCGGCTCGTCCAGCCTTGGCGTCAGCACCGAATTTCGCCGCGCCTACCTTGGTTTCGAAGGCACCCTGCCCGGCAACTTCGGTTATCGCCTCGAGGCCGACTTCGCCAATTCCGCGGTCGACCTGACCGACGTCTACCTGACCTACAA
>JBDSDZ010000178.1:0-6473 GCA_039920345.1 Croceibacterium sp. | reverse complement strand
AGCAGGATCAGCGAGAACACGAGGTACAGCACCGTCAGCAGGTTGCCCGCCGCGGTAAACCGCTGCAGCAGCCAGTGGTGCGAACCGTGGTGTGCCGAGCCGAGCCCGCGCACGCGACCGAGTTCTGTTCCGCCGCCCATCAGAACCGCACCCCCATCACAGCCACACCAGCGCGGCCCAGAAGGCCGCGGTCAGGATAAAGCCCATCGCCGTGGTCACCATCGACCAGAAATTGTTGGTGTGCACCTCGTATCCCGCGCCGATATCGAGCACGAAATGGCGGATGCCCGAGCTGAGGTGATTGAAGAACGCCCAGCTGATCCCGACCAGCACGATCATGCCGTACCAGCTCGAAGCAATAGCGCTGAAATCGGCGTAACTCGCCGGTCCGCCCGCGATCGAGGCGAGCCACCACAGCAGCACCGGCAGCGCCACGAACGACATCCCGTCGCCGGTTACCCGGTGGAGGATCGAGACCAGCATCGCCGGTCCCCATTTCCAGATCGACAAGTGCGGCGAGAGCGGGCGTTCGGCCATGGCATGTCCGGCTAGCGAGAGAGTGTGCCTCCCTTAACCTATGTGTTGCGCTAGGCAACCCGGCGCGCTCTTTCGCACCGGAGACTAGGCGGCTAGGAACAGGCGATGCCCACGGTTCTCGTCACCGGCTCCAGCCGCGGTATTGGCCGCGCCATCGTCGAAGCGCTGCGCGGTCGCGGCGTGCGGGTGATTGGTCATGCGAGCCGCGCCGGTGACGCCGACACCCTCGTCGCAAACCTGGCCGAGCCCTCGGCCCCGCAGGCGTTGTGGGAAGAAGCACTTGAGCGCGCCGGTGGAAGGATCGATGCGCTGGTCAACAACGCCGGTATTTTCGCCGCCAACCCGCTCGACGGATCGGACATCGGCTGGCTCGACGGGTGGGAAGACACGCTGCGCATCAACCTCACCGCCGCGGCTCAACTGAGCCGGTTCGCGGTGCGCCACTGGCTCGGTTCGGGCACCGGCGGACGGCTGGTGCACATCGCCAGCCGCGCCGGGCATCGCGGCGACTCGCCAGAACATTGGCACTACGCAGCTTCGAAGGGCGGGATGCTGGCGCTGCACAAGACGATCGCTCGTGCCTACGCGGCGCAGGGCATTCTCAGCTTCGCGGTCGCGCCCGGCTTCGTCGATACCGCGATGGCGGGCGATTACCTGGCCACGCGCGGCGGGCCGGGGCTGCTCGAAGACATCCCGCTTGGCCGCGTCGCCAGCCCGGTCGAGATCGCCCGCATCGCCGCGTTCTGCGCGCTTGATGCGCCGCCTAGCATGACCGGCGCGGTGATTGACGCCAACGGAGCCAGTTATGTTCGCTAGGGTGCTGGCGGTTATCGCGGCGGGGCTGCTGGCGGGCGCGGCGAGCGGGCCGAATGCGGCGCTGCCTGCGGGACCTCCAGCGCGCGAATTTACGGCAGCGTGCGAGGGCAAGGACGGCTGGGCCGACCCCGCCCCGCCGGTGCGGATCTTCGCCAATGTCTATCACGTCGGCACTTGCGGCATCACCGCGCTGCTGGTCGCGTCGGGCGAGGGCCATATCCTGCTCGACACCGGCCCGGTGGAATCGGCCGATTCGGTCGCGGCCAATATCCGCACGCTCGGCTTCAAGCTTTCTGACGTGAAGTGGATTGTCACCAGCCACGAACACCTCGACCACGTAGGCGGGCTCGCGCGGCTCAAAGCGCTGACCGGCGCGCAGGTGGCGGCAACGCCGCTGGCCAGAGTGCCGCTCGAAACGGGCCAACCCGACTGGCGCGATCCGCAAGCAGGCAGCATCGGCGGGTTTGCCGGGGTCACTGTCGAGCGCGTGCTGCGCGATGGCGAGCACTTGCGCCTGGGCCCGCTCGACCTCACTGCCCACACCACCACCGGCCACGCGCCCGGCTCGACCAGTTGGACCTGGCGATCCTGCGCCGGGGCCGACTGCAAGGCCATCGCCTATGTCGACAGCGTCAGCGCGGTTTCGAGCGATACCTACAAGTTTTCGGCCCAGCGGGTTTACGTCGATGCCTTCGCCCGCTCGCTGGGCAAGATTGCCAGCCTGCCGTGCGACGTGCTGATCACCCCGCATCCCGGCGCCAGCGCGCTGCACGAACGGATTGCCGGAACGCGCCCGCTGGCCGATCCCGACGCCTGCCTGCACTATGCAGAGGCCGGTCAAGCCGGGCTCGAACGCCGCATCCAGTCCGAAGGCGCGCGGCGATGAGCTGGAAGCTGGTCGGCCATGCGCCGAAGGGGCGCGTGCAAGCCGCGCTCGCCGCGCATGAAGCACTCGATGACTGGGACTTCGAGATCGTTGTCACGGGGAGCGAGGTGGCCGAAAACCGGCCCGACGACTGGGTGCTCGAGGCCTATCTGCCGCGCCGCCCGCTCAAGGCCGATCGCGCGGCTGTGGCGGCGCTGTTTGCGGGCAAGGCGCCCAACCTCCTGTCCGAAAGACTCCCCGAAACCGACTGGGTGACCGAAACCCAGAAGTTCGTAGTGCCGATCCGCGCCGGGCGCTTCCATGTCCACACGGCCAATTATCCCGCCGATAGCTCGCCCGGCACCATCGACCTGCAGATCCCCGCCGCACAGGCCTTCGGCACCGGCCAGCATGCCACCACCGCCGGGTGCCTCGCCATGCTCGATGCGATGAAGCAGCGCGGCGTGGTGGTCCGCAACTTGGCCGACATCGGCACCGGCACCGGCTTGCTCGCTTTCGCCGCCATGCGCCTGTGGCCGGGCGCCAGCGCGATCGCCAGCGACATCGACGCGGTGTGCGAGCCGGTGGTGGTCGAGAATGCGCTGCTCAATGATGTGCCGCTTGGCACCCGGCGCGGCGAGCTGGCGATGGTCGTCGCCGAGGGGCTCGACGATGCGCATCTGGCAGGCCGCGCACCTTACGACCTACTGATTGCCAACATCCTGGCCGGGCCGCTGGTGTCGCTGGCGGGCGACTTTGCCGAAGCCGTTGCCCCGCGCGGCCACCTGCTGCTGGCAGGCTTGCTGGCGACGCAGGAGGCGGCAGTGCGCGCCGCATACCGCACGGCGGGATTCCGCCTCGCCGCGCGGCTGGTGATGGGCGACTGGTCGATCCTGTGGCTTCGCCGACGCGCCGTCTAGCGCGCGCCCTTGGCGCCATTCTCGCCGGCATCGTGCTGGCGGTGCTGCTGTTCGCGCTCGGCGGCTGGATCGGCTCCTCGATCCCGCGCAATAGCGGGTGGACCCAGCCGGCCGACGGCGTCGAAATCCTGGTCGAGAGCAACGGTGTCCACACCGGGCTGGTGCTGCCGCTGGTGACCGCCGAAAAGGACTGGCGGACCGAGTTTCCCGCCTCCGAACTTGCCCTGCCCGGCCGCGATTACACGCACGTTTCGATCAGCTGGGGCGAGCGCGAGGTGTTCCTCAACACCCCCACCTGGTGGGACCTCAGGCCGATGACCGTGCTGCGGATCATCGGCGTCGGCGGCGACGGGCTGATCCATGTCGCGCATTACGTCCGCCCGGCCCCGTCCGATGGTGAGCGTCCGCTGCTCCTGAGCCACGCGGAATACCGACGTCTCGTGGTTGCCATCGAGCAGAGCCTGCCGCGCGGACCGCACAGGGTCTATGCCGGCTATGGCCCGTCGGACGTGTTTTACGATGCTCCCGGCCACTACACTTCAACCAATACCTGCAATCAGTGGACAAGTGACACGCTGGCCCGCGCGGGCGTCAAGACCGGGTGGTGGACGCCGTTTGCCGGAGGTGTCATGAAGTGGGTACCGGAACCCCGCGGGATCGGGTGACCGGCCGGACGGACGGGGGTCTTTGATGGGTCGTTGGCTCGCAGCGCTGGCAGCCGCGCTGGCATTGTTTACAGGCGTTGGCGCGGTGGCGCAGAGTGCCGAGGATATTCACGCCGCCGAAGCGGCGCGGTTCGGCTTTGGTACGCTGCGCCCGGGCGCAACCAATGACGCGGGCAAGCCCAACACCGCCAATTCGGATGAAGCCAGGGCCGGCCAGTTCGGCCTCCCACCCCTGTTCGCCAGCTCCGAAGTGCCGAGCCCCGAAGGCTGGGCCGCCCGCCGCGAGGTGTTGCTGCACCAGGTCGAGGACACCTGGGTCGGCCGCATCCCAGAGGTCGTGAGCCAGTTCCGCGTGATGTGGCGCAAGGAAGCGACGACTGCCCCGGCAGGCAGCGTGGCCGAACAATGGATCGGACAGGTCGTCGCTCCCGATGGGCGGATGGGCCCGACCATCGATGCCATCGTCACCTTCCCGGCCCATGCCGAAGGTGCTCCGGCGTTCATGGAATACACTTACATCTGGCCCGGCGGGCGCACGCCCAATTTCGGCGGCCCGCCCCCGCCTGACAGCGTGCAGACCGCGCTTGCCCATGGCTTTGTCCACGTCGCCTATCGCCCGCAACTGCTCCAGTCCGACAGCGGGGCGATGATGCAGCAGGGAGTGATCGGCCTCGCCCGCTGGCCGCGCGAGCAATACGACTGGGGCGCGCTGCGGGCCTGGGCCTGGGGCGCCAGCCAGTTGCGCGAGGAACTGGCGCGCGATCCGCGGGTCAACGGCCAGCGTATCTCGCTCGCCGGGCATTCGCGCTTCGGCAAGGGCGTGCTGGTCGCCGCCGCGTTCGACCTCGCGTTTGCCGATGCCGATGTGTCGAGCTCGGGCGCGGGCGGGGCCAAGCTGATGCGGCGCGATTTTGGCGAGCAGTGGGAGAACCTTGCCGCCGCAAGCGAATTCCACTGGTTCACGCCCAACGCCATGGCCTACGCGCGCGGCGATCAGACCACCGCCAACCTGCCGATTGACGCGCACACCCTGATCGCGCTGCGCGCGCCGCGCCCGCTGTTCGTGACCAGCGGCATGGCGAGCAAGGGCGACGCGTGGGTCGATCCCACAGGCATGTGGCTGGCCGTGCGCGCCGCACAGCCCGCGTGGGGCCTGTTCGGCAACGCCACCCCGACCGACGCCATGCCCGATCCCGGCACCGATCCGGACGCGTTCTACAAACTCGGCTGGTACCAGCACACCGAAGGCCATGTACCGTGGCCCGGGTACGGCGAATTCTTCGAGCACGAAGCCCGCTTTGCCGGCCCGCGCACCACGCTGCTGCCCTACAAGGACCCGGTCAAACGCTACCGCCCGCGCCGCGGGATGGGTTGACGCCGAGCTGATTGAATTGCGCGTGCCCGCGTCCCATCTCGGCGAGAGGGGGATTTCATCGTGCAGCCATGGATTATCGCCGCGGTTTTTTTCGGGCTGTTCCTGCTGGTCCTGCCACGCCTGCTCAGGCGGACGACCGCGGGGGCTCGCAAGGGCGGCGGCGGCGGGTTCGCCATGGGGCTGTGGATGATGTTCGCGATGGTCTTCGACCCCGCGCAAAAAGCCGCTGTCGAAGAGGTCGAGCGGCAAAAGGAAACCGAGGGCGCTGAGGAAGGCGAAAGCGGCGGCCCGCCCGCCTGAGCCGATTTACTCCGCGCGCTTGCTCATCGCCGCACCGAGCGCGAGTCCGATAGCGACGCCGACCCCGATCCCGACAGCGATATTGTGCATCGCCACACCGACCCCGGCGCCAATGGCGATGCCGATCGCCAGCCACATGCCCGCCTTCGAATCCTTCATCCCGCGTCCTTCACGATCTGCGCCCAGGCTGCTTCATCGATTACCTCGATGCCAAGCTCGGCGGCCTTCTTGATCTTGCTCCCCGCGCCCGGCCCGGCGACCACGAGGTCGGTTTTTGCGCTGACCGATCCTGCTGCCTTGGCCCCGAGCCGTTCGGCCTGCGCCTTGGCCTCGTCGCGGCTCATGGTTTCGAGCTTGCCGGTGAACACCACCGTCTTGCCTGACACTGCGCTGGCCGTTGTCTCGACAACATAGTCGGGCGGCGAGACTTCAGACAGCAAGTCATCCCACACCGCGCGGTTGTGCGCTTCGTGGAAGAAATCGCCCAGCGCCTCGACCACCACCGGGCCCACGCCATCGATGCTGGTCAGTTCACTCGCCGCCTCACCGTCACCGGAATGCGCTTTCTCCGCCGTTTCGCGCAGCGCGGGCAGGTCATGGAAGTGCTTGAGCAAGTCGCGCGCGGTAACCGCGCCGACATGGCGAATGCCGAGCCCGAACAGCAGCCGCGCTGCATCGGGCGCACGCTTGGCCTCGATCGATGCCAACAGGTTGTCCACCGACTTGTCCTGCCAGCCTTCGCGCCCGACGAGGTCGGCGCGGTGGTCCTTCAGCCGAAAAATATCGCCCGGTCCGTGCTCCAGCCAGCCTAGTTCGAGAAACTCGAGAATAGTCTTCTCGCCCAACCCCTCGATGTCGAGCGCGGGGCGGCTGGCGAAGTGGCGCAACCGCTCGAACTGCTGCGCGCGGCATACCAGACCGCCCGTGCAGCGGACATCGACTTCGCCCTCTTCCGCCACCGCTTCGCTGGCGCAGACGGGGCAGTGGTCGGGGAA
>JBDSDZ010000177.1:0-10990 GCA_039920345.1 Croceibacterium sp. | reverse complement strand
CGCCGGGCGACATCGGACCACGCCGCTTGCCGCTGGTCGAGCAACTGGCGGGTGATATCCTCGAACGTGATCACATGGCCATCGGCGGCTGGCGCGACCTTCACCGCCAGCGTCAAAAGTTCGCCATCCTTACTCGATTGCACGATGCCGCTGCTCGCACCGCTCCTGACCAGCGTGGCAATCTGGGGGGCAATGGCTTCGAGTTCCTGACCCAAGGGGGGCTGCCCCTCCCCCTCCAGCAACAAATGCTGGGCGGACGTGTTCATCAGCACGATCTGGCCCTGGAGATCGAGTGAGACGATTCCGGCCGTAATCGACTGGAGCACCGTTTCGATAAACGCCCGGCGCTCGGCAAGCTGGTGGTTGGCGCCCATAAGTGCGTCAGTCTGGCTTTCGATCTGCTCGGTCATCCGGTTGAACGCCCGGTTGAGCAGGCCAATCTCGTCAGTACCTTTACGTCCGGCAACCCGCAGCGCGTAATTGCCCGAACCTACTTCGCGCGCGGCCGTAACCAGTTGCGCCAGCGGTTTTACTTGCCTGTCCGCAAAACGCAGCGCGAACCACACTGCCAGCCACACGAGCGCGAGCGAAACGGCGAACAAGGCCAGGTTGAAGCGCAACTGCAGGACTCGGGCCTGTTCTGTCAGCAGATCATAGGACTGAAGCACGCTCTGCGCCCTTTGCCATTGGCTGATCGCTTCGGCATCGGAGTTTCGCGCGTTGTAAAGAAACACCCCGTTCTTCAGATCGAGTGGGGTGACCGCTTCGATCCGCTCCTCTGTCGGAGTCACCACGACAGGTGTCCCGGCTTGCAGGCGCTTCAGGGTATCAGGTGAAATGCGTTCGCGCTGCGTGTCCTCGTCAGGGTCAGCAATCGCGGCGACGCCCATCTTGCCGTCGGGCAGTTGCTGTATGATCGCGCTTTCATTGAGCTCGCGGGCAAGGACCTGAAGATAGAACTGCTCGGCGAAATCCTGGCTTGTGAACGGGTATTTCTGCATCACGTAGCGAAGGTCGCCGGCCATCGCGGTCGTCTCATCGGCGATGTCGCGCTGATTTTCTGCATAGTAGCCGCGGGCCAAGTTGGTGGCGTTTTCAAGTATACCACGCGAGCGGTCAGTCAGTTCGCCCCCGGACTGAAACAGGAAACTGGCGAATACTGCCACCAGCAGGGTCGGGACGGCCGCCACAAGGGAGAAGAAGAAGACAAGTTTGACATGGAGCCGGGCCGTCGTGTCGCCCGCCCGACGTATGGCAACTCGGCGCCCGAACAACACGATCAGGGCCAGCGCCGGAATCAGGGTGCCAACGAGCATTGCGGCAGCTTGAGCCGACGGAATAGGCTTGGCGGCGCCAGGCGAGCTGGTGAGAGCAAAGTATGAGCTCACAACCATCACCACCAAGACAGAGGCGGCAACAATCTCCAGCCCGCGGTAAATGTTGAGGTGCCGGTTTGCGACAAGCACGCGCCGCCACCAGCGCGGAATGCGGCTATAGGCGCGGGAAATTGGCTTGGGGGGAGAAGCCATCGTTGCAGACTTACAACGGGACTGTTGCAAGATTGCAAGGGCTTTTAGGCAGAACCCGCCTCAAATGCGGGGATACGAAAATGCTGCCTAGTACAAGCCGCTGCTGGCGAGCTTCGAGGTCCGGCCCGTTTCGCCGATATCGCCATCCGAAACCTGGGCGACTTGCACTTCGGGCCGCGCGGCTTCGCTTGCCTGCTGAGCGACTCTGACTGCGGTGTCGGCCGAAACCGAGGCGGCCGCCAGATCCGGGTCTGAGGAAGCCGCTGCGGGCGCCTCTGCCGCCGGGTCTTCACCGTACCACTGCGCACCGGAATCGATCCAGTCGGCGGAGACGACCTTGTCGTAGTCCAGATCCGGGCGATACCCGTCGGCGACGGAGAGGTCTTCCGGCCCGGCTTCGACCCACACCTGGCCCTGCCCCGCCAGCTCGATCGCCGGCCGTCCGCTCAGCTGAAACCCGGGCGTTGCGATATGCTGCATCTGCGGGTGGGCAGCGGCACCAAGCACCGAGCCCAGCGCAATTCCGCCGCCGATGATAGCCAATGCGAGTGTTCCGGGACTTGGCATGCCTGCCTCCACCTGTTCCTCCCGTGCAAAACAATGCCGGATGGGGGTAGATGTTCCTGCCCAGCAAGCGCAACGTTGGTTACCGAGACGGTTGAAGAACGGTCCTGGTCGCCATATTGCACCTTCGACGCGTTCCAGTTCCTGATGAAAGATGGGCGGTTATGACTTTGGAATTCCGGCTCCTGATGCTCGCTGCGCCGCTGGCCCTGGCGGCTTGCCATTCCGAGCCTGCACCGGGCGCCGACACTGCAATCGGCGAGTTGACCGCCTCTCCGGTCACCGATCCTGGAGCTACCTATGACGGTATCGCCGAGGACGAGACGCTCCATTTCAGCGGCACCGAGCCGTTCTGGGGCGGCCAGGTGGTCGACCGGACACTGACGTATACCACGCCGGAAGATCAGTCCGGCCAGGTGATCGAGATCGAGCGGTTTGCCGGGCGCGGCGGGATCTCCTTCAGCGGGCTGCTGGAAGGCAAGGAATTCACCATGACCGCCACGCCGCTGGCCTGTTCCGACGGCATGTCCGACCGCACTTACCCGTTTACAGTCACGCTCAAGATCGGCGAGGAACAGCGCAACGGCTGTGGCTGGACCGACAAGCAGCCGATCGAAGCGCCGCCGAACCCTTGACCGCTCGCAATGTCCGCAATCGCGCATAGATTAGCGCCATGAGCCAGACGCAGCCCAGCCTGTTCATTCCGCATGGCGGCGGCCCGTGCTTTTTCATGCCCGACCCGCGCGGAACGTGGACGCGGATGGAAAGCTACTTGCGAGGGCTCGCCGATACCTTGCCGGAGCTGCCGCGGGCGATCCTGGTCATATCGGGCCATTGGGAAGCGCCAGCCTTTTCCTTCACCGGCGGCGCTCACCCGCCCCTGGTCTTCGACTACTATGGCTTTCCGCCCGAGACCTATCGCATCGAATGGCCCGCACCGGGCGCCCCGGACCTTGCTGAGCGAGCCGCGGCGATGATTACCGATGCCGGCCTGCCAAGCGCGATTGATCCAGAACGCGGGTTCGACCACGGGGTGTTCGTGCCGCTCAAGGTCGCCTTCCCCGAGGCTGATGTGCCGGTAGTACAGATGTCGCTCCACGCCTCACTCGATCCGGTAATCCATCTCGCCGCGGGCCGTGCGCTGGCCCCCTTGCGGGATGAGGGCGTGCTCATCGTTGGATCGGGCATGAGCTTTCACAACCTGCGTGCCATGGGTGACCCGCGCGTCGCGGCACCATCCGGCGAATTCGATCGCTGGCTGGCAGGCGCGGCAGAGTCCGAGCCCGAAACGCGCTCCGCCCTGCTATCGCAGTGGCAGGCTGCGCCGTGGGCCCGGCTATGCCACCCGCGTGAGGAGCACCTTTTGCCGCTGATGGTCGCAGCCGGCGCCTCGCAAAACCCGGCCACGCATGATTATGCCGAAGTCGTGCTCGGCGGCGCGGTTTCGGCGTTCAGGTTCGCCTGAGCGTCAATACACGCCCGGCATTTCGCGCTGCATCGTGCTTTGTGGGCCGGTCCGGGTGAGCACGCTGCGACCGCTGATCGATTGCGCCGATGCTGTGGCACCAATGGCGGTGCAACTGCGTCCGGCGAGAAAATCCAGCGCGACTTTGACCATGCCCTCAGCCGGATCGCCCAACTGATGGCCGATATCGTCGTTCGCACGGCAGCTGTTGGGCACGGTGGTCGCCAAGCCGTTGAAATATTCACCTTGGTGATTGGCGTTTTCGAGCTTGAGTGCAATCGCTCGTAACCGGTCGTCGCATGCGGTGCGGTCGAGGGCGATCTGGCCCACCGGCTTGCCGTAAGTATTGGTGCCGATCAGCGCCATGTTGGTGCCGAGATATGGGACCATCCCGTTGATCACCAATTCGCTGGCAGACGCGGTGCTGTGGGTGCCGATGAAAGCTATCTTGGTCGGCGCGATCGCTTCGGGCTGAGCATGGAAGGCGTAGCTTTCGTTATTGCTCGCCTTGGAAGGGCGGAACGTCACGTAATCGAAGATCTGCCCCGTGCGCCCTGAACCGAGCAGGTCGCCCATCAGCTCCGCAATCGAGATCAAACCGCCGCCGTTGTAGCGCAAATCGATGATCAGTTCGGTCACGCCCTGCGCCTTGAACATCGCGAAGGCGGCGCGCAGGTTCGGATCGGACGTATCGATGAAAGTCCGCATGTTGAGGTAACCGACCTTGCGGCCACCATCCATGATGATCTTCGCGCCGTAGCGGTCAGATACCGGATCGAGAGCATAGTCGGATTTGCTGATTGTGACGGTGCGCTGCACGCCAGAGAGATCCGCCACGACCAAGGTGCGCGTCGTGCCCACTGTATCGGGCCCGAGAGCATTGATTACTGCCGAAGGTCCGCCGCTCGCCATCAGGCTGCTGACGCTCTGGCCGTTGATCTGGAGCAACTCGGTGCCGCGATCAAGACCGGCGGCCAGCGCGTTGCCGCCTTCGAATGCTTCGATCACATAGACCTTGTTGGCACCGGTGTCGTAGCCGAGGCGGATACCATAACCCGCCGAGGACCCTTGCTGGTAATAGGCGTTTTCTTGGGAAATCGAGGTCAGGTAGGTGAAATAACGGTCTTTGTTCTGCGCCCGCGCGGGCGCCACCAGCGCATCGATATAGTCATCCACGGTGGTATAGGCCGCAGGATCGGCGGCGGAATTAAGCAGGTCAGGGAAAAGATACCATTCCTGCAACTGCGCCAGCGCCCAATCCTGCCGCGAACGCAAGGAACAGGCGGCGGTCGTAGCGGTTGGCGACGGAGTCGGCGCGGGGTTCACTCCGCCGGTGGATCCGGAGCCGCTATTGCCTCCGCCGCAAGCCGAAAGCATGGCGAGACACCCCGCGGCAAGGCCAAAGCGCTTGCTGCGAATCGAAAAGTTCATATTTGTCAATGTGCTGGACCTTTAGACCTGACCCCAACCTATGGGGAGTAGGCCTCGCAAGCAAGCATTTCAGACGCTAAAAAACGGGGCCAGATTGGGGTTCAATGCGACAAACCGCACATCCGTCGACAGGAACGGCGCCCGGTGCCCTTGCAATTACGCTTTACGCTTGGCACAGCCGCCCCCACTTCGAGGCGAAAACGACGCGAAAAGGCCGCAATGTTTGAACATGTTCCCGCCTGGCTCGGAAAAGCGCTGCGCAACCCACGCGCCGGCCATGGTAAGCTTACAGTCGCCCGCCTTGGCGGTGAAGCTCTGCTCCACCGTGACGGGTTTACGCTGCGCTCCGCAGCGTTCGCCGATAGCGATGCGCTCGACCCCAGCTTTACCGCGGACGAGGACGATTCTGTCGCTCCGCCATTGGAATGGACCGCGCCCCCGGCTGGAACTGCGGAGCTCGTGCTGGTGGTCGAAGACCCCGACGCACCGTTGCCCGAACCGTTTTGCCATTGGCTGGTCTGGGGTCTTGCCCCGCAGCAGGGCAAGCTACTCGAAGGCGAAGCCCCGCCCCGGGTCGGCAAGAATTCATTCGGCAATTCCGAATGGCTGTTGCCCGATCCGCCAACCGGCCACGGGCCGCACGATTATGTTTTTCAGCTATTTGCGCTCGACACATCTCTCACCTTGCTGCCAGGTGCCGCCCGCGGCGACCTCGTGGGGGCAATGGAGGGGCATGTTGTCGGCGCTGCGGTGCTGACCGGAACTTATGCCCGTATAGAGGGCGACGAAGATCTCGATTGGGGAGATGACGACGGGATTTGACCCGGCGTCGATTTTTTGAAGCAAGGGAGAGAATACCATGGCCGCTAAAAACAACGCGCTGAACAAGCCGGTGACAGTGTCCGGCGACCTCGAGAATGTGATCGGCAAGGGTCCAATGACCCGCGCCCAGGTCACCTCGAAGGTGTGGGAATACATCAAGGCCCACAAGCTGCAGGACAACACTGACCGTCGTCAGATCAATCCCGACGGCAAGCTCGGCGCCGTCATCGGCACCAAGCAGATCTCGATGTTCGCGATGACGGCTGCGGTTTCCAAGCACCTCAGCTAAGCAAGGGGCGGAACCCCCGCTCTTTCACGCATACGAAGTTTTCACGCTGCGGAACAATCACCCTGTTCCGCAGCGTTTTCCTGTGGCAACAGGCGCCTGAACAAACCGCTGCGCGGGACGTGACGGCGGAGAGGAAAGGTAACTTTTGCCCATGGCTCAGATCGTTGGCGGCATCGCCACGTCACACACCCCGACCATCGCTTTCGCCAAAGACGCGAACAAGATGGATGACCCGGTGTGGAAACCGATCTTCGAAGGCTATGAGCCGGTACAGCAGTGGTTTCGCGAGAAGCAGCCGGATGTGCTGGTCTACATCTACAACGACCACATGACCGCGTTCTTCGACCATTACAGCCACTTTGCGCTCGGCGTGGGTGAGGAATTTGGCCCGGCCGACGAAGGCGGCGGCCCGCGCGATATCCCGGCGATCAAAGGTGATCCGGACTTTGCCGCGCATGTCGCCCGGGTCATGGTCGCCAACGAATTCGATCTCAGCTATTTCCAGGGCAAGAACCTGGACCATGGCGCTTTCTCGCCGCTCTCGGTCATGGTCGATCATGACGACAATGGCTGGGCCTGCAAGTTGCTGCCGGTAGTTTGCGGCGTGTTGACCGTGCCCCTGCCGAGTGCACGTCGATTCTGGAAGTTCGGGAAGAGCCTGCGCCAGGCGATCCTGAGCTATCCCAAGGACATCAAGGTGGCGATTGCCGGGACCGGTGGGCTCAGCCATCAGGTTCACGGCGAAGGCTGCGGGTTCAACAACACCGAATGGGACATGGAATTCATGGACCGGCTGGAGAAGGATCCCGAGAGCCTGCTCGACCTGACCGTTGTCGACCTGGCCAAGCGAGGCGGCTGGGAAGGTGCCGAAGTGGTAATGTGGCTGATGATGCGCGGCGCGCTTTCAGAGCAAGTCGAGGTCACGCACAAAACCTACTTCCTGCCCTCTATGACACCAATTGCCACTATGATCTTTGAAGACACCGGGCACGATGCGCCGGTGGAGCCCGTGGAACGGACCCGCGAGCGCGCCTGGCACGAATATGCCGGCGCCGAGAAACTGGAAGGGACCTATCCATTCACTATCGAACGTTCGGTCAAGGGCTTCCGGATCAACCATTTCCTGCATTCGCTGACCGATCCCGCCGTGCGCAAGGCCTTCAGGGTGGATGAGGAAGCCACGATGGCTTCCGCCGACCTGAGTGACGAGGAGCGTGACCTGATCCGCAGCCGCAACTGGATCGGGATGATCCATTACGGCGTGATCTTCTTCATGCTGGAAAAGCTCGGTGCGGTGACCGGCGTGCCGAACCCGGCGATCTATGCCGCCTTCAGGGGCATGAGCCTCGACGATTTCCAGAAGACCCGCAATGCCGCGATCACTTACGGCGTAGCCGGCAAGGACAATTAGCGATCAGGCCCGGCGGGCGAAGCCTTCCGGGTCGATCTGCAGGTCGTCGAGCCGCTTGCGCAGGGTGTTGCGGTTGATACCGAGCAGTTGCGCGGCGCGCAGCTGGTTACCGCCCGTCTCGCGCAAGGCGTGCTCGAACAACGGCCGCTCGAACGCGGCCAGCGCCTCGTGATAAAGCGCGCCCGGCGCCGGACGTTCGCTCGCCAGCCAACCTGAAAGGGCCTGGGTAAAATCAGCCTCTGACGGTGTTTCGGTGTGCGGGCGATCGTCCAGCAACTGGCGCACCATTGCCTCGTCAATCTCCTCCTCGCGCGCGAACAACGCGGCACGGAACAGGAAATTGCGCAGTTCACGGACATTGCCACGCCAGGGCTGGACCTCGAGCAAGGCCAGCGCATCGCGCGATAATGTGCGGCTGGGCAATCCATCGCGGGTCGCCAGGCGCAGGAAGTGCTTTGCCAGTGGCTCGATGTCGCTTTTGCGCTCGCGCAGCGCGGGAAGCTGGATGGGCACGACATTGAGCCGGTAGAACAAGTCCTCGCGAAAACTTCCCGCCGCAATCATCGGCGCAAGGTCGCGGTTGGTGGCCGCGATAATGCGCACGTCGATGGTGATTTCCTCGCGTCCGCCGACACGCCGGATGCGTGACGATTGCAGCGCGCGCAGCAGCCGGGTCTGGGCCTCGGCCGGCATGTCGCCGATCTCGTCGAGGAACAGCGTGCCGCCGCTGGCCATCTCGAACTTGCCGATCGAACGGTTGACGGCGCCGGTGAAGGCGCCCTTCTCGTGCCCGAACAGCTCGCTTTCGATCAGTTCGCGCGGGATTGCCGCGGTATTCACCGCCACGAACGGCCCCGCCTTGCGCGAACCGAGCTGGTGGATAGCCTCCGCCACCAGTTCCTTGCCCGTACCGGATTCGCCGAGAACGAGCACCGACAGGTCATTGCGCAGGACCCGGGTAATCATCCGGTAGACGTCTTGCATCGGCTGGCTGCGCCCGATCAGCGGCAAGCCTTCGCCCGCCTCGGTCATCTCCGGGCCCACGCTGCCGCCAGCGTCTGCTGCCTGGCATACCGCGCGCACCAGTTCTTCGAGATCGAACGGCTTGGGAAAGTATTCGAACGCGCCGGTATCAGTTGCGCGAACCGCGGTATCGAGCGTGTTCTGCGCCGACAGGATGATCACCGGCATTTCCGGGTGTTTCGCGGTGACGGCGGCCATCGAACTGATGCCGTCGCCATCGGTCAACACCACGTCGGTCAGCATGACATCGTAGGCGCCTTCGGCCAGATAGCGGTCACGGCCTTCGATACTATCGCAGCGATCGACCGAAAACGCCTCCGCTTCGAGAGCGGCGGTGATGACGGTTGCGATCGACGCATCGTCTTCCACCAGCAGTGCTCGCCTGGTCATTGCTTCCCCCTATTTCGCCATCGGCAGGTAGACGCGAAAATGCGTCCATCCGCCCGCGTCGTCGCGTTCGTGGCTGATGCGCCCATCCATGTCGCGTACCAGCTTGTTGACCAGCGCCAGCCCGAGACCCTGCCCGTTCTTCTTGCTCGACACGAAGGGCTCGAAAATATGATCGCGCAGCGCCGGGTCGACCCCCGGGCCATTGTCGCTGACCTGCACCTCGATCGGCAGCTTTACCGGGCGGCCGAGCCGGATGACGTTCATCACCAGCCCGCTGACAAACCGGGTCCTGATCTCGATTTGCGGCGTGCTGTTGGCCCGCGCTGCGTCACGCGCATTGCCGATCAGGTTGATCAGGACCTGGACCAGCGCGCCTTCGTTGGCCAGCACCGGGGGCAGCGACGGATCGAATTCCTCGCGCAGCGGCAGGGGCCCGGGCGACGCGGCATTCACGGTTCCGCACGCCCGGCGAACTGCCGCATGGAGATTGAGCGGGGTGACGGGATCCGGATGCTCCCGGCCAAGGCGCTGCATCCGGTCGATTAACTGGGCAATCCGGTCAACCTCATCGGCAATCAAGTCGGTCAGCCCGCGCTCGGTCTCGTCCAGCTTGCGCGCGACGAGCTGTGCGGCGCCGCGAATGGCGGCCAGCGGGTTCTTGATTTCATGAGCCAGCACCGCCGGCCCGCGCAGTGCGCCGGGACGTTCTTCCTCAGTGAAGCGCTCACCCTGGCGGGCATCGGACAGCGTCACCACGCGCCAGCCCGGATGCGCGGCAAGTGAGGATATCGTCAGGTTGACCTGCTGCGGCTTGCGCTCGACGTGCATCGTCAATCCGCGTGCAACGAGCTGCGCTTCTTCGCCCAACAGGCGACCGAGCATGTCGTTGTCGTCGAAGCTGACGATATCGAGGAACTTGCGCCCGGTCAGCAGCCGGGCGCTGCGGCCGATCAAGCTTTCCGCGCCCGGATTGACCTGGGCGATGGTCATGTCCGGCGCGAGCAGGATCAGCGCGAAAGTCAGCCCGGCTACCTGGTCACGGTAATCGGGTGCTCCCGCGTAAGCGTTGTTCACGCCGCCATGCGCCGCACGAACGGCTCGTAGAATCGTTCCAGTTCACCCAGAACTTGCGCAGCCTGATCGACAAAGTTCACATGATTTCTGAACTCGGCCGAACCGTGCAGGCCCTTGGTGTACCAGCCCAGGTGCTTGCGGGCGATCTTGACCCCGGTTTCCTCGCCATAGTGCTCCAGCATCGCGCGGTAGTGTTCGACCAGCACAGCGTACTGCTCGTCGATACCTGGCTCCGCCAGCGCTTCGCCGGTCCGCAACCAGTGCATGACCTGGCCAAGCAGCCACGGCTTGCCGTAAGCCCCGCGCCCGATCATCACTCCGTCTGCACCGGAAAGCTCAAGCGCACGCGCGCTGTCCTCGATCCCGCAAATGTCGCCGTTGACGATGACCGGGATCGAGACCGCGTCCTTGACCTGCCGGATGAAGGCCCAATCGGCCTCGCCCTTGTACATCTGGTTGCGTGTGCGGCCGTGGACGGTGATCATTTTGGCGCCGATATCTTCAGCGATATGCGCCAGTTCGGGCGCGTTGAGGCAGACGTGATCCCAGCCCATGCGCATCTTGACGGTAACCGGAACTGAAACCGCCTCGACCGTCGCCTTGATCAGGCTCGCCGCCAGCGGCAGGTCGCGCATCAGCGCGCTGCCAGCATCGCCGCTGACAACTTTCTTGACCGGGCAGCCCATGTTGATGTCGATGATTGCCGCGCCGCGGTCCTCGTTGAGCTTGGCGGCTTCGGCCATCTCCGCCGGGCTACACCCGGCCAGCTGGAGCGAGACAGGCTCTTCTACCGGGTCCCACGCCGCTTTCTGCAAGCTTTGGCGCGTCTCGCGGATCATTGCCGGGCTGGCGATCATCTCGGTCACGTTGAGGCCCGAACCATAGCGGCGGACGAGCGTGCGGAAGGGCATGTCGGTCACCCCGGTCATCGGGGCGAGCACGACCGGGCAATCGATCCGCAAGGGTCCGATGTGGATCGGCTTGAGCGCCGG
>JBDSDZ010000176.1:0-11414 GCA_039920345.1 Croceibacterium sp. | reverse complement strand
CTTGAACTTCGACTTGTTCTCGCTGCCACCGCCCTTGGCCGCGACGTCGACCGAGACCTTGCTGCCGGGCACCATCTCGACATTGAGCACGCAAGGGGTGTTGTCCTTGGTGTTGCGGCGGGTGAAGGCCGGATCGGCCACGATCGAGGCGCGCAGCTTGTTGTGGGGGTGGTTGTAGGCCCGCCGCACGCCCTCATCGACGACCTCCTGCAGGCTCTTGTCGCTTTCGAGCCGGCAGTTCTGGCCCCATTTGAGGAATAGGTTGACGATGCCGGTATCCTGGCAGATCGGGCGGTGCCCTTCGGCGCACATTCGGCTGTTGGTCAGGATTTGGGCGATAGCATCCTTCGCGGCCGGGCCCTGCTCTGCCTCATAGGCTTTGCCGAGCGCCTGGATGTAATCCAGCGGGTGGTAATACGAGATGTACTGCAAGGCGTCTGCGACGCTCTCGATCAGGTCTTCCTCGCGGATCGTGACCATGTCGCTCATCGAAGCAGAACTCCTTCCAGTCGATGGCCAGCGCCATAGGCCGGATGTGACCTTATGGTCAAAGACCTTGGCAAACCGGCATCGCACGGCCACTTGCGACAATCCCGGGCATTGCCCGTCCCGGCCGCAGGCCCTAAGGCTCGCGACACAAAAATGAAGAGATTGGCGAAGTGACGATCGTGGAGGACCGGCCCGGTGCCGGATATGGGTCCGCCCGCAAGGCGATGATCGATAGCCAGTTGCGCACCAGCGGCGTCAGCGCCGAATGGGTGCTGCGCCGGATGGCCGAGGTGCCGCGCGAACAGTTTGTCCCCATCGAAGCACGCGGCTATGCCTACATCGACCGCGCGATTCCGCTTTCCGGCGGGCAGCGCCTGGCCGCTCCGGTGGTGCAGGGCATGATGTTGCAGGAAGCGCGTCCGACCGTAGACGACAAGGCGCTCGTGATCGACGGTGGGAGCGGTTACCTGGCCGAGTTGCTGGGCCCGCAAGTCGGTTCAATCGAGGTTGCCTCAGCGGCCGATGCCCAGGGCAAGGCCAAGGGCAGCGGGTTCACCTTGCTGCTAATCGACGGTGCGGTCGAGCACTTGCCCGACGCGCTTGTCCGCCGGCTGGCCGATAATGCCCGCGTCGTGACCGGCCTGGTGCAAGGCGGGATCACGCGCCTCGCCATTGGCCGCAAGTCGGGCGGCCAGGTCGCCTTGCTGCCACTGGCCGAACTCGGCATTCCTGTGCTGGCTGAATTTGCCGCACCCAAGGGCTGGAGCTTCTGAAATGACGACGAGGGGGATGCGCTTCTTGCTGGCCGCCGCCGTGTGCATCGCGGCCATGCCGGCGGCCGCGCAGACGACCGGCGACGGTAGCGTCGACACGCTCAAGCAGGCGCTCGCGCTGGCTTATCAGGACAACCCGAACCTCGAAGTGGCGCGCGCCAATTTGCGGGCGACCGATGCGACAGTGCCGATCGAGCGGTCCGACTTGCTGCCGAACGTGAGCAGCACCGTGACTTACACCGAGTTCCTGCGCCAGGCCGCCAGTTCGTTCACCGCGCCCGATCGCTCGCTCGGCGGCCAGCTCAGCCTGACGGTCCCGGTCTATGCCGGCGGCGCCAACAAGAATTCGCTGCACGCGGCCGAAACCCGCGTGCTGGCCGGGCGGGCCGACCTGCGCGGTAGCGAAAGCGGCATATTTAGCCAGGTCGTGGCGGCTTATATGGACATCATCCAGAACGAAGCGCTGGTCGGCCTCGCAACCAACAACATCGATGTGCTGACGACGAACCTGCAAGCCACCAGCGATCGGTTCGAAATCGGCGACCTGACCCGGACCGACGTGGCCCAGTCTGAATCGCGCCTGGCACTGGCGCGAGGCGATTTGCGCACCGCGGAAGCTTCGCTGATCCGCTCGCGCGAAAACTTCATTGCCCTGGTTGGTGCCGCGCCCGGCGAACTGCAGGCCCCGCCGCCGCTGCCGGGCTTGCCCGCCGAAGCGAGCGAGGCGGTCGAGGTAGCGGTCCACGACAATCCCGACATCCTCGGTGCACGCGAACGCGCCCACGCCGCCGGGTTTGATACCCGCACGGCGGGGGCCACCCGGTTGCCGCGGATCGAGGCGTTCACTAATGCCGGGGTGACCGATTATCTCGGCACGCTCGGTTCGCCAGTGCCCGGGGTTTCGAGCCAGCAGCGCCAGACCTCGGCCCAGGCCGGCCTGCGCGCAACGATCCCGTTGTTCCAGGGTGGCCGACCGGCAGCGCAGATCCGCCAGGCCCAGGCGCGCTCGGCAGCCGCGCTCGAACAAGTCGTGGCGACCGAGCGCGACGTGATTGCGCAAGTTCGTTCGGCCTTTGCCAACTACAATGCTGCCACGGCCATCATCGCTTCGAACCAGACGGCGGTTTCCGCGTCGGAGTTGAGCCTCGAAGGCGTGCGGGCCGAAAACTCCGTCGGCAACCGCACGATTTTGAATATTCTGGATGCCCAGCAGGAACTGTTCCGGGCGCAAGTCCAGCTCGTGACCGCGCGGCGCAATGCCTATGTCGCCGGGTTCACCCTGCTCGCGGCGATGGGCCATGCCGAAGCGCGCGACCTTGGGCTGGAAGCGTTCGGACCGCTCTACGATCCGACCGAGAACTATGACCGGATCCGCAACAACATCTGGGATTGGGCGCACGATCCCGACCCGGTGACACAGTCCAGCCGGACCGTTGACATCCCGGCACAGGACGCGGAAATTCCCGAGGTTCAGACCGTCCGGTAACAGGCGGTCCTTCAACCCTGAGGCAGTGATGCGGCACGAAAGCGAACCCTCGGTCGAGGAAATCCTGGAATCGATCAAGAAAGTGATCGCGCGCGATAACCGCGAGACCATGCAGCTCGAACGCCGCCGACGCGAAGGGGCGGGGATAATGCTGTCGACCCGGGCGCCCGATGCCGAACAGGCGAACAATGACGAAACAGTGCTCGATCTTGCCGACGCCGACGAACTGGTCGCGGATGAACCCAAGGCCGACGAAGGCCTGACCACCGAAACCGCCGCCCGTTCGATGCGCGATTCGCTGGCCGCGCTGGCGATGATCGCCGAACCCGGTGTGCAGCCGCAGATTGTCCGCTCGGGCGAAACTTCGCTCGAAGGGCTGACGCGCGACTTGCTGCGCCCGATGCTGGCCGAATGGCTCGATCGCAAACTGCCCGAGATTGTCGAGCGGCTGGTCAAAGCCGAGATTGCCCGGATTGCCGGCAAGAAGGGCTAAGCGGCCACCTTGCCCCGGCGGGTCAGGCGCTTACTTCAATTCCATGACCGACATCGACCCCGACATCGCTATCCTCAAAGCCGAGCGCGCGCTGGCCCAGATCGGCGGCGACGCGATCTCGCGCCACATCTTCCTGTGCGCGATGAGCGAGAAGCAGCAATGCTGCAGCCGCGCCAGCGGCGAAGCCGCGTGGAAATTCCTCAAGCGCCGGCTCAAGGAACTGGGGCTGGTGGCCGGGGGCGGGGTGCAGCGGACCAAGGCCGACTGCCTGCAGATCTGCGAAGCCGGCCCGGTCGCGGTGGTCTGGCCCGACGGCGTCTGGTACCATTCCTGCACCGAGCCGGTGCTCGAACGGATCATCCAGGAACACCTGATTGGCGGCGTCCCGGTCGAGGATTATCGCCTGCGGCCGTCCGTCGGGGAACCTGCGGCCTGATCGTCGTCTGACAAGTCGGTCACCGACTCGTCGTGCCCGGTCCCGCTCGACAGGAACACCAGGCCCATCAGGGCTGACATCAGCAGCATCGCGGCCGTGATGCCGAGCGCGGTGGCGATGTAGAGGTGCACCGAGACCAGGCCGATCTGGCGATAGACCAATGCCAGCGCGACAATGACCACGCCGATTGTAACACCAAACATCCACCGCATAAGACGGCGATAGTGCGCCCAGGCGTGACTGGCCGTGCGGGGATCGTCGAGCGGGGAGGGCTTGGCCATGCGCCCGCCCATGGTCGCGTCGCGCGTGACTGGCAATCGCCCTTTGCCCCTCGATTTGGCCGGAATGCCGTTTCATGGCACACTGGCATCTTGAGATAAGGGGAGAGTCGACATGACAATTGCCCGACTGATCGCCGGCCGCGAGCAGCAGATCCTGCATTGTTCGCCCGGAGAATCGATGCGCGTCGCGGCGGCGCGGCTGGCGGAACATCGCATTGGCGCCATGCCGGTGCTCGAAGGTGACCGCGTGATTGGCGTCTTTTCGGAACGCGACTTGCTCTACTGCATCGCCAGCCACGGCGCCGACGCGCTCGACCTGCTGGTGCGCGATGCGATGACCGCGCCGGTCATCTCCGCCGCCCCCGAATCGACGGTGCGCGATGCGCTGGAAGTGATGACCCTGCGCCGAATCCGCCACTTGCCCGTTCTCGATGGCGAGGATCTGGTAGGGTTCATTTCGATCGGCGACCTGGTCAAGCACCGGCTGGAACTGGTTGAGCACGAAGCGCAGGCGATGCGCGATTATATCCGCATGGCTTGAGCGCGCGGGTAGCGCACCCTACATCGTGGCTATGGCCGAAACGCTCACCCTTACTGAAGCCGCTGCGGCGCGTGTCGGCACGATTGCCCGCAAGCAAGGCCGTGCGGCCATCCTGCGGCTCTCTGTCGAAGGCGGCGGGTGCTCGGGTTTCCAGTACAAGTTCGACCTGACCGACACCGCCGAAGCCGACGATTCGGTGAGCGAGACCGACGGGGTGCGGCTGGTGGTCGATCCGATCAGCCTCGACCTGATTGCCGGCAGCACCGTCGATTACGTCGAATCGCTCGGCGGCTCGGCGTTCAAGGTCGAAAATCCGCAAGCTGCCTCAGGCTGCGGTTGCGGTTCCAGCTTCGGGATATAGAACCCCCCGGATGCGGATTGCGTCCTTCAACATCAACGGCGTCAAAGCGCGCCTTCCCCGGCTGCTCGAATGGCTCGAGGAGCGCAGGCCCACGGTCGCCTGCCTGCAGGAAGTCAAAAGCCAGGACGAAGGCTTTCCCGCGGCCGAGTTCGAGAAAATCGGCTACCATGCGATCTGGCACGGGCAAAAGGCCTTCAATGGCGTGGCGATCCTGGCCGATGGCGTGCCGCCGGTCGAAACCATGCGGGGGCTGCCTGGCGATCCCACAGACGAGCAAGCGCGCTATCTCGAGGCTGATGTGGGCGGTGTGCGGGTGGTCAATCTCTACCTGCCCAATGGCAATCCCCATCCGGGTCCCAAGTTCGACTATAAACTGGCCTGGATGGAACGGCTGCGACTGCGGCTCGATGAACTGCTTGCGAGTGAGATCCCGACCGTCGTAGTCGGCGATTTCAATGTCATCCCGGAGGACAAGGACGTCTTTTCGGTCCGCGCGATGGCGAGCGACGCGCTGATGCAGCCCGAATCGCGCGATGCCTATCGGCGCTTGCTCAACGCCGGGTGGACCGATGCGATCGACACGCTCAATCCGCGCGGCGGGGTGTGGACTTTCTGGGACTTCCAGGCCGGTGCATGGCCGCGCGACCACGGGTTCCGCATCGATCACCTGCTACTGTCGCCCGAATGCGCCGACCGGCTGGTCGCCGCCGGGGTCGACAAGGAATACCGCGGCCGGGAAAAGGCCAGCGATCACGCGCCGGTGTGGGTCGAGCTGGCCTGACGCCAGCCCGTCCGGGCTTCAATCAGCGATAGAAGATGTGGGTGTCGATTTGCGCCAGCTCGACCTTGCGCCGGGCCCAGCTCGGCCGGACGTAGGTAGCGTGGAAGTACAGCGCATCCTTGGCAGCGCTGTCCCACAAGTCCTGATGCGCGATTTGCGCCACGGCTTTGGCCCGCACCCAGGCGGCTGACTGCAGGTTGGGATGCGGGATTGCGCCGTGATGGACGAAGGAGAACTGCGAAGGCTGGGTGACGACCGAGCAGTAATCGCTCGGATATTGGCTCGAATGCGCGCGGTTCACGACCACCTGGCCAACGGCGAGCTGGCCATCGAGCGGTTCGCCGCGGGATTCGAAGTAGATTGCCTGCGCCAGGCACAGCATGTCGCCGGTCAGCTCGGTATCGGGCATGGCGTTGACCATCTGCGCGAGCGAACCAGCCTGATCGGCGGTTCCATAGCTTGTCGGCAAGGGCTGGACGATGGCTTCGGCGACAAAACGGGGTTCGTCGGCAGCCAGCGGGGCGGCAGAAGTGGCCGCCATCACGATCGGCTGTGCGGCCGGAATCTCGGCCCGCGCACCCGAAGGGCCGGCACCGAAAATGGTAACAATCAAGGATATGGTCGCGGCAATGGCCACGGCCCGAAAATTGCGGAACATGAAACGCTTAACTCTAGGCGGTGAGGGTCCCGACGCAGGCCGATGGCAAAGGCTGCAAGGCAACCTTCGCTCGGGTGATCGACCCCCCAGGGATACGATCAGGCCTGCCGGCCGCTCCCCGTCTGCGCGACAGATCGACGCGGCATCATTGCCGCCCGGAACCATCTGCGCTGTTGGAAGTTGGCGCTCCCTTTACGCAGGTGCAGCATAGGGTCAATCGAGGGTTCCCGTTGAATCGATGAACCGTGCTGCATCCGCGATGTCCAGTTCCACGATCCAGAGATCGCTGTCCTGATTCTTTCGCCGGTCACAGTATTCCCAGAATTCATGGGGATTATCAGAGGCTTGGTGACGCGAGATCGCCCACCTGCGGGACCCGTCGGCTTGCGGCATGCGTTCGTATGCTGCTGCTGGGCCGCCCCTTTCGCAACATATGACAAGCAGAGTGCCGGCATCCCGCTCACCTCTTGCGACGACGGTGGCGAAACCGCCGGCGGCCTGAACCGAGCGGATCAGGCCGGAAACCTCAAGATGCGCGGGCAGGCGGGAATCCATCGTCAAGCGATTCGGTAGCCAGGCAGCCCCGCCAGCGCGATGTGTGAGCGCATGAAGGTGCCGGTGCCGCGGCCAATTTCGTCGCCCGCGGCATCGATCAGCTGAGCCTCGGCAATGAACACTCGCCGCTTGCCGCTGATCCAGCGGCCTTCGGCGATCACCTCGCCGGTGCGCACCGGCTTGGTGAAATGGAGCGTAAAGCCGGTCGTCAACAGGAAGCGGTCGCTGACCATCGAGTTGGCGGCATAGAAGGCCGCGTCATCGAGCATCTTGAAGTAGATCGTGCCATGCGCCGCGCCCGCCGCGTGGAACACGGGTTCGTCAATTGTGAACTTGATCCGCGCGTGGCCCGGGCCCGGAATTTCGAGCCGTGACTGGAACAGGGTATTTATCGGGGCCGAGGCATAGAGCGTTTCGAGCGCCCGGAAGTGACCCTCGGCGCCGGCTATGCCATCGTTCGCGGCGGTTTCAGGCAGCGTCGCGGTCCGTGGCGTTGTTGAGCAGGCTGAACAGCGCTGCCGCATTGGGTGCTTCGCTCAGCGCCTCGTGAACGCGCTCATCGCGCATCAGCCTTGAGATCGCCGCCAGCGCGTGGAGGTGGGTGGCACCGCTGTTTTCCGGCGACAGCAGGCCAACCACGAGATCGACCGGCATTCCGTCGGCTGAAGCGAAATCGATCGGCTGGCGCAGCCTGAGCACTGCCGCGACCGGGCGCTGCAAGCCGGCGACACGCGCATGCGGAATGGCCACGCCGCGGCCGAAGCCGGTGCTGCCGAGGCGCTCGCGCTCGTCCAGCAATTCGAGCACTTCGGCCGAATCGAGGTTCCAGCTGTGCGCAAACATGCAGCTCAGCTCTGCGAGAATGGCCTGCTTATCGGCCGCGCCAAAGATCGCGACCGATTCCGGCGTCATCGAAAACAGGGGGCTCATGGTCTCAGTTCTAACTCACAATTACGGCACGGTCAGGGCGGCGTAATCGCCATGCCTCGTTCCGTCAGGTGATGATTGGCATTGTTGTTGATTGGCATTGCCGACCGGCCAGATCGGTCTCAGGCGGGCTCAACCCATCCGATCGAGCCATCGTCACGACGATAGACCATATTGTGCCGCCCGGTTCCAGCATTTTTGAAGAACAGCGCGTTGGTGTGGCGCAAGTCGAGCAGCATGACCGCGTCCGACACGCTGACTTCTGGCACATCGATGCGGGTTTCGGCGATCACCGGCGGCGCTTCGGTCATCACTTCTTCTTCGGGCTCTTCCGCAGCGAACACCGTGTAGGCCGCATCTTCCTCGCGCTGGGCGTGGTCCGCCTGCTCGTGCCGGTCCTTGAGCCGGCGCTTGTAGCGCCGCAGCTGCTTTTCGACCTTTTCCGCTGCCTGATCGAAGGCGACGTGGGCGTCGTGCGCCTGACCGTGGCTCTTGAGGATCAGCCCGTGATTGACATGCAACACGATATCGCAGGCAAACGCGCTCGATGGAGCCTTGCCAAAAGTGATGGTGGAAGAAATTGCCCGGTTGAAATACTTTTCGCTGATCCCGCTAAGTCGGCCGGTAGCATGTTCCTGCAGGGCCGAGCCGGTTGCCATCTGATGGCCGGAAACGCGGATGTCCATGGGCGGGTTTCTCCTTCTGGTTATCGTTCACTCGGGCGCGCCTTGAACTCGAAATCAGCGCATCCAGAGCGGTGATTCAAATGAATCCAGAAACGCTTTGTGCCGGGCAAGCTCTTCCACACTGGCGAAATGGGGACGAGGCGCGCGATATTCACCATGACGCGGGCGAAAGGTGCTCAATTCGATCGGCCCGAGCGCCGCATCGGCGGCCAGTTCGAGCCCGATCTGGCGGCCGCCAGTCAGTTCGACATAGACTTGGGCCAGAAGTTCGGCATCCAGCAACGCGCCGTGCTGCACGCGGTGGCTGCGGTCGATGCCATAACGGGTGCACAGCGCATCGAGCGAATGCTTGGCGCCGGGATGGCGGCGGCGGGCGATGGCCAGGGTATCGATCATGCGCGCAAGATCGACAGCTTCGAGCCCGCACACGCCGAGTTCGTAATTGAGGAAGCCGAAATCGAACTGCGCGTTGTGCGCCACCAGCGGCGCATCGCCGAGGAATTCGAGCAGGCCTTCGACATGTTCGTGGAAGCGTTGCTTGTCGGCCAGGAACGTATCGGACAGGCCGTGCACCTGTTCGGCGGCCAGCGGCATCGCCCGGTCGGGATTGAAATAGGCATGGAAGGTGCGCCCGGTGGGCACCCGATTGACGATTTCGATGCAGCCGATTTCGACCATCCGGTCGCCGCTTTGCGGGTCGAGGCCGGTGGTTTCAGTGTCGAACACGATTTCGCGCATTACGTGACTATCGGCTTCGCACCGCGGCCTGACAAGAGGGAGCGATTCAACGGCCGAGCTTCGCCACCAGTCGCACAACTGCCGCGCGTGTCTCGGCCAGGCTGGTGCCGGTGTGAATCAGGTAGTCGGCATGTTCGCGCTTCTCGGCATCGGGCATTTGCAGCTCGAGAATCTCTGACAAACGAGCGGAGTTCATCCCCGGCCGTGCGAGCACGCGGGCGCGCTGCACTTGCGCCGGAGCGGAAACCACCGCCACCGCATCAACGTCTTGCGCCCCGCCTTTTTCGAACAATAGCGGAATATCGAACACCACCAGCGGCGCGGCGGCACGTTCGAGCAGGAACGCGCGTCGGGCCGCGCGCACTGCGGGGTGCACAATCGCCTCAAGCCGGGCGAGCGCAACTGGGTCGCCAAACACCGCCGCGCCAAGCCCTTCGCGGTCGACGCCCGTTGCGTTGGTGGAACCTGGAAATGCGGTTTCGATCATGTCGACCAACTCTCCACCCGCCCCTTGCATCCGCCGCACTTCGGCATCGGCATCGAACACCGGTACGCCGAGTTCGGCAAACATCGCTGCGACGGTCGACTTGCCCATGCCGATCGAGCCGGTCAGGCCTAGGATGAAGGGTTTACTCATGGCGCAAGCAACGCGCGCAACCCGGTGTCGCCCTCCTCGCGTGGCGGTGGCACGCCAAAGAATTTCTCAAACGCGATGGCCGCTTGCCCGATCAGCATCGACAAGCCGTCGATGGTCTGAAACCCCGCTGCCCGCGCTGCCTGCAGCAGCGGCGTGTCAAGCGGATGGGTGACGATGTCGTAGACCACGCTGCCGGGCGGCACATGACTCAGATCGAACGCCAGCGGCGGCTGGCCCGCCATGCCAAGCGGGCTGGCGTTGACCACTAGGTCGAAGCAGCCCGCGCGGTCGTCGAACACAAAGCTGGTCGGGTCTGCGAACTGCGCCAGGTCGGCCGCGTGATGCTCGCCGCCCGGATCCAGTTCGTCCAGCAGCGCACGCGCCTTGGCCGGATCGCGGCCTGCCAGCACGATGACGCAGTGCTGCTCCGCCAGCGCGGTGACAATCGCCCGCGCCGCGCCGCCGGTACCGAGCACGCGGGCCATGCGGAACAGGTGTCGGTTGGCGAGCAACGGCCGCAACGGTTCGAGGAAACCCGCGGCGTCGGTATTGGTGCCGACGAGCAACCGGTCGAAGCCCGGATAGATAGTGTTGACGGCTCCAACCCGGTCAGCGGGTGCTTCAACGCTGTAAAGCAGCGATTTGACAGCCTGCTTCAGCGGCATGGTCACGTTGCAGCCGCGCCACTCAAGGTTTTCTCGTCGGTCTTCAAGATAGGCGGCGAGGTCTTCGCTCGCCACGCGGCACGCCCGGTATTCGGCCTGAAGGCCCATCTGGCCGAGCCAGTACGTGTGAATGGCAGGCGATTTCGACTGGGCGATCGGATCGCCAATCACCTCAGCGAAAATCACGCCGGCAGTTCTTCCAGCTCGCGCAGCGCGCCCAGGACCGGGAGCAGCGGCATTCCAAGCACGGTGAAATGATCGCCGTCGATGTTTTCGAACAGTTGCACGCCGACTGCCTCGATCCGGAAAACCCCAACACACTGGCTGACTTCGGGCCATTCGGCGGTGAGGTAAGCCTCGATATATTCATCCGACAGATTGCGTACCTTGAGCTTGGCGACGGACAGGTGACTCCAGCGCAGGACCCCGCCGAGCGCGATCGCGGCAGCCGAGTGAAGGTGCATCGTGCGGCCGGAAAAGAACCGCAAGTGCTCGGCCGCCTGGGCGCGGCTGGCGGGCTTGTTGAAGCGGTGCCCATCGACCGAAACCACCGAATCGCTGCCGATCACCGGACCGCCCCGTCCTTCGACCGAGAGCGCCTTGGCTTGCGCCAGGGCGAGCGCCACTTCGCCGGGTTCTGCGTGCGCCATCCGCGCTTCGAGCGCCCGCTCATCCACTGCCGCAGGTTTGACTTCGAATTCGACGCCGGCGGCTTCGAGCATGGCGCGGCGCGACGCGCTCTTGGACGCGAGAACGATCATCGGGGATACTCCAGCGCCCTCATATCGGCTTGATTCCTGTTTCTCCGGGGCGTTCCTGCCGCTCGGAATAGAGCTTGATCACGGCCGCCGCGGTTTCCTCGATCGAGCGGCGGGTGACATCGATCACCGGCCACCCGTTGTCAGCA
>JBDSDZ010000175.1:0-11939 GCA_039920345.1 Croceibacterium sp. | reverse complement strand
CCGGCGCGGCGGTACCGTGCGCGAGGACGCGCGCGAGATCGACATCTATCACACCGCCGACGTGGTGGTAATCGGCGGCGGCCCGGCCGGCTGCGCCGCGGCCTGGGCGGCGGCGAAGACCGGCGCGGATGTAACGCTGGTCGAACGCTACAACTGCCTTGGCGGGCTTTCCACCGGCGGGCTGGTGATGTGGATCGACCGCATGACCGACTGGAACGGCAACCACGTGATCCAGGGCTTTGCACGCGAGTTCATCGATCGCATGCCGGCCGAAGGCATCGCGGGTCCCCCACCCGGCGACTGGGGTTCGACCGACGACAAGAAGGTCGCCTACTGGGGCCAGCGCACCACCGCGTTCCACGGCATCGTCCAGTGGGCGCCAACGCTCGATCCGGAGCGGATGAAGCTAAACAACCAGGAAATGCTCCTCGCTGCCGGCGTGCGGATTGTATTTCACGCCTGGGCCGCGCGGCCGATTGTCGAAGACGGCACGGCCAAGGGCGTGATTTTCGAAAGCAAGGCCGGGCGCCAGGCGATCATGGCCAAAGTCGTGGTCGACACCACGGGCGACGGCGACATGTTCGCCCGCGCCGGAGCGGATTTCGACACCGACATCGAGGAAGGCGACGTCCACCATTCGATGAACACCGCCTGGGTGCTCGGCGGCGTCGACATGAACCGCTGGATCAACTGGAAGGTGCTGTACCCAGAACAGTTGCGCGAACTCATGGAACTGGGGCGCAAGGACCTGGGGTATTTCCAGACGCCTTATGTCTCCTGGCGGCCTGACATCGCGCTGTTCCTTGGCCCGCGCCAATCGGGGCTCTCGGCGCTCGATGTCGATGACATGACCGAAGTCGAAATCCGCAGCCACCGGCTGGTGGAAGGGCATTGCCAGTTCTTCCGCAATCACGCGCCGGGATTCGAAAATGCCTACAGCCTCCAAAGCGCCAGCCAGCTCGGTGTCCGTCATACCCGCCGGCTGGCAGGCGTCGCCCGCATCGAGCGCAAGAACTGGAGCGACGGCACACCGGCGGCAGACGAAGTCGGTATCAGTCCCTCGCTCAGTCCCAAGTTCCCGGTAGTGTCGGTGCCCTATGGCGCCCTCGTTCCACGCACGCTCGACGGACTGCTCGCAGCGGGACGGCATTTGAGCTGTGACGCCAACAGCCACGGCTTCATGCGCGAAATCCCGCAATGCTGGTTGACCGGCCACGCGGCAGGCGTGGGCGCGGCGGTAGCGGCGAACCGGGGCGTGCAGCCGAGAGATGTCGATATTGCCGAGGTCCGCATGCTGCTTCGTCAGCAAGGTGCGCATCTGAGCGATGATCTGGCGGTCGCGGCGGCACGGCAGGGGGAGACGGTCTTGGCGAAGTAGGCGAACGCCGTTCTTCGCCAATGTCGCTCAAGCAGGCCGGCGATAGGTTTCCAGCTGCTGTACTGCCGAGCGCGCAGCCATGCGGCTTAGCCAGGCCATGATCCGCGGCGTCGCCTCGGCGTTGCACAGGTCCGGCGTCATGCGCGGCAGGCCGGGGGCCATCGAGTACCACTTGATGTCGGCCAGCGAATAACCCGTCTCCAGCAGCCACCCGCGCCCGTCGGCGAGGTGCGCTTCCATCCGCTGAGCCACCCGCGCCAATTTGCCGCGCGCTTCGGCCAAGTCGCTATCGCTGAAGCCGCCGCTCGACACCCGCTCCCATTTCTTGCGCACTTCGGCGTTGGGCATGGCCGCCAGCCGCCGGGCCATCTCGCCCTTGTCGATCTTGCCCGCAAAAGCCGAGGCACCATGCGCGCCGAGCACAGTCAGCGCGGGGCAGAAGTATTCGTCAACGTACTTGGTCAGCACCCGCATTTCCGCCCGCTGCCACGGGTCCGCCGGGCGCAGCGGAACATCGGGAAAGGCATCGTCCAGGTATTCGTTGATCACCGTCGATTCGCGCACCACCCGCCTGTCGTGGAGCAGCAGCGGGACCATGCCATCGGGGCTGAGGCGCTGGAAAGCGGGATCGTGATGTTCCCATTTGCGGCTGTCGAGCAGGCGGTTTTCGAACGGCACACCTTTCTCCAGCAGGCCGAGCAAGGGCGTGAGCGAATTGGCCACCGGGCCGAAGTGGTAAAGCGCAAGCATCGCTGGTGACATGAGCCTTTTTTGCCCTAAGCTTCCAGTGGAAAGAGGGTTTCGATGCGCGATATTGCCGGAAAAACCGCGTTCATTACCGGCGGGGCGAGCGGCATTGGCCTGGGTATGGCGAAAGTGTTCGCGCGCGCCGGAATGAACGTGGTCGCGGCCGATGTTCGCGCCGATCACCTCGAGGCGGCGCGGGCTGACATCGACCAGGCCGGGCTGATCGGCAAGGTGCGCTTCCTCACCCTCGACGTGACCGACCGGGCGGCCTTTCGCGGTGCGGCGGACGAGGCCGAGGCGCTGTTCGGCAAGCTCCATGTGCTGTGCAACAACGCCGGGATCGGCATCCTCAGGAAGATCAGCCGCGCCAGCGAGGATGACTGGGACTGGGCGATCGACGTCAACCTGAACTCGATGTTCAACGGCGTGCAGGCGGTGCTGCCCAAGATCCGCGCCCACGGCGAAGGCGGGCAAGTGGTCAACACCGCCAGCATGGCCGGGGTGCTGCAATACAGCCAGGCCGGCATCTACGTGACCACCAAGTTCGCCGTGGTCGGCTTTTCCGAAGCGCTGCGGGCCGAACTGGCGGACGAGACCATCGGTGTCTCGGTGTTCTGCCCCGGCGGCGTGCGCACCAATATCCGCGATTCCGAAGCCACCCGGCCAGAACGCTTCGCCAACGCTTCGTCCGGCCCGACCGGCGGACCACCCCCCGGTTTCAGCTTCAGCGACGCGGACCGTGAACGGCTCGGACAGTTGACCGCCACGCCGGAAGAAGCCGGCGAACTGGTGCTGCAGGGCATTCGCGATAACGCGCTGTACATTTTCACCGCGCCCGAATTCCGCGCCGGGGTGGAAGAACGGTTCGACGCGATCCGCCGCGCGATGGGCGAAGACAAGGCGCGCGAGGCAATTGCGCTGGACTTGATACCGGGGCTGGTCGGCAGCCCGATCTACCGCGAGGCACCGTAGCGAAAGCCACGAAATGGCTGACGTAAACGGCCGCTGTAAGCCCACGGTCAGCCTGCCCTCAAACTCCCGGATTTCGGCGGTTTGCGACAATTTCCGCGCCCCTCCCGCGTGCACTTCGCTTTGCTCAAAGTCACTCTCGACCGTGACTTTTACCGGTCCGCCTGCAGAGGTATCGGATTCGTCCATGGCCTGACCCTGCCCCAGCTAAGCCCCTGTAGGAAAATGGTTTTTCTAATCGAGACGAGTAAGCTAATCCCAAAAGAGCCCTCCTCCTTGAGGCGGAAGGTGGGGTGGGGGTGTTCCAGCGATGACCACAAAACGCTCAACCCCCGTCGCTCGTAAGCTACGGAGGGACCAAACCGATGCGGAGCGGCGACTGTGATCTCACCTTCGCGCCCGTCATCTTAGTGTGCAATTCACCCGGCAATTCCCGATCGGGCCTTCAATTGTCGATTTCGCCTGCCGCCGGCTGAAGCTTGCGATCGAACTTGACGGCCGCCAGCACGCCGAGAGCCACCGCGACGAGGCGCGTAGCCAATTGATCGAGGCGCACGGCTATCCGGGTGATCAGGTTCTGGAACAACGATGTGATGCAGAATACCGAGGGCGTACTGCGGCGCTTTGCCGAGGAAATTCGGCTGGCGCGGAAGATCACCACTGGCAAGTTTGTTTCGGGCGGAGTTCAAATGACCGATTACGACCGGATTCAGATAAAAGCTGCCAGTCGGGAAACGACCCCATTGCGAACATTCCCCACGCGTGACCTGGCTTGTCAGCAGAACTAGACGGGCGTCGACCTTAATGCGTTATTCCACAGCGGGGCCAACAATCTTGGCACGAACGCGATTCCCGCAAAAAGCATGGGGGTAACGATCATGCCCCAGTAAAAATTATCCTCCCGGCCCGCAAACATGAATGCGACCCCATAGCCAATCGAAAGCAATGAGACTGTTACTGCAGCGGGGCTCCTAAAGGCCGCCCACCCCAGTAGAGCGAAAACGACAACTACGGAGCTGACGACCGCCGGAAGCATGTGAAGGGAACTCGATAACACTATGTTGGTCATCCACCCCGCGGGACCACGAAGTGCCAACCAGCCCGGACCCGACATATCTTCAGGCAGTACGTAGGAAGAAACCACGGAAACATGCCAAGTTAGGAGGGCGACGAACGCTATGACGATAGCGGACCAACCGCCGAGTTCCTGCCAGTCGCGCCGATATAGTGCTAAGGCGGCCATCAGCATGATGAATGGAAGAACAAGCTCTCGCACAGCGAGAGCTAGGCCGCCCACGACTACCGCGCCCAGCCATTGGCCAGGTCGCTGAAGTCCGATAGACAGCGCTATCAACGCCCCCGCCCATAGCTCGTGCAAAACATGATAGTCCGGATTGAGCAACAGCGAGCACCCGACAACTATCAGTGCCGTCCCGACCCTTCGTTCAGACGGGCTTGCGCCCTCATCTTCAAATCTTTGCCACCATGCGGCAGCAATGGCCACCAGCAGCAGAATCGCGGCGACCATCGTTCCAGAGTTCCCAAGCCCGGCTTGCAGCCAGGCCAGAGTGGGAGGGCGAACGGCGATTCCAGGCCTTAGCGGGAACGACCGAGCCCGCTGCTCGGTGGTCGTCGCATGATAGTAGTTTTCGCCGGACTGTAGTCGCCTAACAACGCTTCTATAGAGTCGAAGGTCAGCGCTTTGATCAGGCTGCGAATTAAGTGTGCTTTGGGCGGCGCCGAGGGTGATTGCCGGAGTGGGCGCAATCTCGCGCAGCGACGAAGACCATGCAGCGACGAGGAGAATTAGAGAGGCGAGCCCCACCAGCAAAAAACGCGCATGGGCGGGCCGGGATACTCCGACGCTCAATAGCAACGTTCTCGCAACAGGGATGTCCGGCACCGAAGCCGGAAACTGGTCATTGGTCGGTCCAATCATTCAGTACTGGTGCCATCGAAAGGTCAATTATGCTTTAAGCCAAGTGATCGGTGCCCGGCCAATGTCCGTTTGCCACCCCAAATCGGACATTGGACCAATGCTCACCGATTCCTAAAAGCGGACATCGGGCGAAGGCGCCTATCACGCATTCGCGGCCAAGTGTGGTCAATCCACCGCCCTATGCCAGCTATCACTATACCCCCTCCCCGTCGGGGAGGGGAGTGAAGTGGCCCTCCCCCTTGAGGGGGAGGGTTGGGTGGGGGTGCTCAGCGGCGCGCTACCGCGTCCAGCCCGGGTCGGAGTGATACGGCACGCTGGTGCCGACTGCCTCGACCTGGCGGATCTGGTTGCCGTCCATCTTGAAGGCTTCGGACAGCAGGATGCTCGAGGGCTTGTTGAAGAAGCCGATGTCGACCTTGGTCCCGTCGGGCATGACCAGTTCAGTCTTGCAGCCGCAGTGGTCAAACACGGCGAAGGCCATGACTGCCTGCTTCTCCTCGTCGATCACTTCGAAGCGGCGGTCGTGGACTTCGGTGACTACGCCGTAGAGCCCGGCCGAGAACTGTGCCTTGCAGCCCATCGCGCCGATATCGATCGTGCCCATCCGCACGACGCCGGGTGCGTGGGTGGTGGCAGCGCCGTTTTCGAGCCGGTCGCAATCGTCGGTGAAAGGGTAGTTGCCCTTGCCGTCGTTATTCTGGATGCCGCGGAAATACATGTTGGCGGTGGCGGCCAGTTCCTGCCGCGACAGGCGCCGCGCGGGCGGCGTGGTTTCGCCCCACATCGCCTTGGGCTGGCGCATCGATTCGAGGTTGGCATAGCCGGCATCGTTCCACGCCGGTCCGGCGCCGACGCGGTAGGTGACCAGCTCGACTTCGGTGATCTGGCCCTGTTCGAGCCGGATGCGCGTGCCCAGCGTGACCCCGTGGCCATTCTCGTCAATCGTCGCGAACAGACCGATCTGGCCGCCTTGCGGATCGGCGAAGACGTGGCGATAGGCGCCAACCTTGCTGGCCGTCTGCCACAGGCCATTGTTGAACCCCATCGCCTGGCCGTTTTCGGTGTAACGCGCGTCCGGCGCGAGCGGCAGGCGCGACGCATCGCGCGAGGTCAGCGCGGTCAGGAACTGGCCCGCGAGCTGCTCCATGCAGGCCCGCTCGCACGGAATGGGCAGCGATGTCTGCGCCGCAGCCGGGGCGGCGCTCAGCAGCGCGGCGGCGAACAATAGCGCGGCGGACGGCGCGATCAGTCTGGCAAGCATCCTATCTCTCCTCATTTCGCGTCTTTGGTCGCAGCTTCGTCGGCGTTCAGGCGTTCCACTTCGCGGCGGAAGGCCTTGAGCCCGAGCCACGTCACCCCGAGCGACACCGGCAGGAACACCAGGTGCAGCAGCAGGATCGAGTACCGCAAATCGTCCGGCGAAGTGAAAATGTGATCGGTTGTCAGTCCGGTGACGTAAGGCCCAAGACCGACGCCGACGACGGTGTAAATGAACAGGTACAGCGTCATGATCTGCCCGCGGATGGCGCCCGGTGAAACCGCCAATATCGCCGCGTTGAGCATCGGCCCGGTCATCCCCAGCGTCAGGTACGCCACCGCGCCAAAGGCCATCGCCAGTTCGGGCGTAGGCATCAAGGGCTGGAAGATCGCGAAGGGAATGGCGACCAGCCGGGTGTAGAGGATCACCCGGTACGCTCCGGCGGGATCGCCGCGGTTCTGGAACCACTCCGCCCACTTCGCGCCAAGGTAGAGCCCGGCGAGCATGCACGGGATCGAGACCATGCCTGAAACGATGCCGTATTGGGCCGGTGACCAGTCATACGTCCGTTGGAAGAAGGCCGCGCCCCATGATCTGCTGCCGACATCGAGCGAGCCAAGCGTGAGCCCGATGAACATCGGCCCGAATACCGCGAAATGGAGCCAGAGGTAACTTACGGTGGTCGAGAACCCGGTTTTGCGCACGGGCGTTCCGGGGGCTTGGCCAGGAGTGTGGCGCTTGGGCTCCTTAATCGTCAGCAGCAGGAGCGAGACAATCAGCCCGGGCAGGCCGACACCAAGCAGGACAACCTGCCACGGGCGCAGCACGCCGACAAAGGGCAGGTCGGGCGAGCCGACCGTGGCCACCAGCCAGATCATCACCCCGCCGAGCAGCAACGAAAGCCCGCTGCCGGCGACCGTGCCGATCTGCAGCGCAGCGATAGCCCGAGGCAGCCGTTCGCGCGGGAAGCTGTCGGCGACCATCGAATAGGCGGTTGGGCCGTTGACCGATTCGCCTGCACCGACGACCACGCGGGCGAGGAACAACTGGGTGAAATTGGCCGCGAGCCCGCTGGCGGCGGTCGCCAGGCTCCACACGATCAGGCCCCCGGCGATGATCCACTTGCGCGTCCAGCGATCGATGTAGCGCGAGAACGGCACCGCCACGAGCGCGTAGAAAATCGCCTGCGTCGGGCCGAGCAGCAGCCCGGCCGAGGAATCGCTGAGCTGGAAATCGGTCTTGATCTGCTGAATCAGCAACCCGAGGATGTTCTGGTCGAGCAGTGCGAAAGTGGTGATCGCGGCCAGCACGCCAACGGTATACCAGGCCTCACGCGGGGGCGGATAATCGCCCGCATCGGCGCGCGGCGCGATAGCTTCGCCCTGCCCTGCGATGGTCGCCATCCCCGCCTCCCCCGTATTCTTATGGCGCCGACTATTGCGCGAATGTCGGCCCCGCGCCAGTCCTCATCCCCCCGCTTTCATCCCCCAACTCTCATCCCCAGCGCCCGCGCTCAGGGCCCATCGTTACCACCGGCGGCTCCTGCAGGACGAGCGCCGCTGCTGGGCGCGCAGCAATCCGGGCGTACCATTCGCGCAAGGCCGCGCCGCGCATTCCCTCGCCGAGCCGGTGGACCAGCGGGAACAGCAGCACATCCGCCAGCGTGTAATCGTCGCCCGCCAGCCACGGGTGATGCTCCAGCCATAGCTCGCACTCAGCGAGCGCGCGGGCGAGGCCAGCCGCCGCTGCGCTCAATTCGGCCGGCGGGAAGCCGGTGAAGGCCCGCTCCCACAGTGCCCGGCGTTCGGGCGGCAGGCGCATGTACGCCTCTGCTGCCGGGGTCGCCCCGCCGCGCGCGGCCCATTCGAGCAGCGCCAGGTTGGAGGCCATCGCGCGCTCGACCAGTTGGCCGATCGCCTGGACCTGGTAACGCGCCGCCGGGTCGGTCCCGCCCAGCGGCGGATCGGGAAACCGCTCGTCCAGCCAGCACAGGATGAAGAAAGCTTCGGTCAGCACCTTGCCGTCGAACTCAATCGCCGGGACCTGTCCTGAAAGGTTGATTGCAAGGAAGGCGGGATCGAGCTGTTCGAACGCGCTAACGTCAACCAGGTGCAGCTCGTAATCGAGGCGCTTCTCGACCAGCATAATCTGCACCGCCTGCGACAGCGCGCACCCCTTTGCATGATAGAAGATTCGCCGGCTGGTCATGCGACCCCCAGCACGTCGCGCGCCTGTTGTGCCCGCGCGCTGAAGAAGCCGCTTCCCATCGCGAATCCCGCCTGCAGGCCGGGCCGCGCATGGCAGCGCGCCAGCCAGTCCCACAAGTGTGGCGTCGTCGTACCGTTAATGTCATCCGGCCGCGAGACGGGCAGGTGGTAGAAGGTCGCCATGGTGCCGATGTCGGCGAGCGAGAACTCAGGGCCAGCAAGATAGGGCGACGCAGTAAGCATCTGTTCGAGCAATGCGAGCCCCTCAGTCACCCGGCGTTCGGATTCGGTGATGGCCTCTGGCGGTGTGGCGTCGCGCATCAGCAGCTCCCACGTCCGCCGCCGTTCGGGATCGGGGATCTTGGCCAGCGCCGCCTGCTTCTCAGCCTCCGGCGTTTCGTGAAAACGCGGCGCGGAGATTCGGTTGGACGCAACCATCGCCAGCGCCGGACAGACCGAATTGTCCATTACCCGCAGGATCCAGCGCATTCGCCAGCGCAGCGCCGGATCGGCCGGGCGCAGCGGCGGGCCCTCGAACGCATCGTCGATGTATTCCATCATCGGGGTGGATTCGGTCAGCGTCAGTCCGCCATGGACCAGCGCCGGCACCGTGCCGCCGGGGTTGATGGCAAGGAACGCCGGCTCGTGGTGCGCGCGCGTGCCCATATCGACATAGTGGTGCACGAACGGAACTTGCTTTTCGTGCAGGCACAACAACGGCTTGCCCGAATTGGCGTTCGGCTCCCAGGTATGGACGTGCACCGCCTCGCTGCTCACCGAACTCTCCTCGGTCACCCGGCGTTCACGATAATGCCCATACTATCAAGCGGCTGGTCAAGGTCCGCAAAACGCGGCAGAACACGTTTCTGGCAAAAGCAAACGGCGTCCGACGCCGATGGGAGTGGACTGGGTGGAATCTTCGAAAGCCTTTTGCGCCGCGCTGTGCATCGCCGCCCTGCTGGGTTCGAGCGCGGCTTTGGCGCAGGACGATGCGGCGGCGCCGGTACAGCCCGACGTGGTGCGCCCGTTGACCCCGGTCCCGGCCGACCGGCTCGACCAGATGGTGCCCAAGCATCCGGGCTACCTTGGCGCGCTGGCGCCAGAAAACCTCGCCAAATCTCGCCCGGCAGCGCCGTTCGACCTCACCGGGACCTGGTTCATCGACTTGTCCAAGGGCTTTGCCGGTTACATGTTCGGGCCGCCCTATCCGCGCTTCGGCCCGGAAGGGATCGAGGCGCTGATCGAACAGCCCAAGGCGCAGGCGCGCGGCGAGACCTATCGTGATGCGATCGGCCAGTGCTACCCGCCCGGCATGCCGATGCTGATGACGCGCGTATGGCCGCACGCGTTCATCCAGCTGCCAACCGCCGTCTATGTCATCTCGGGCTTCAACAACTCGGTTCGCACGATCTTCCTCGACGGACGCGACCACACCGACGCGGACATCGTGGTGCCGAGCTACAACGGCGAATCGATCGGCCACTGGGAAGGCGATACGCTGGTGGTGGACACCCGCTATTTCGAGACCGACAACCATTACATCGATCTCGGCATTCCAATCGATGACCAGTTTGTGCTGACCGAGCGGATCAAGCTGGTGAATGGCGGCAGCACGATGGAAGTTGCCTACACACTGGTCGATCCGACGCTGTGGCAAGGTGACTGGACCTCGACCAAGCGCTTCAACCGGGCCGACCATACCGATATCAACGAAGCCAACTGCATCCTGCAGTACAACAGCAACCTGCCGGGCACCGCGCTGGGCAGCGAAAACGCCGAAGAGCGCGGGCAAAGCGCGATCGAAGGAGTGAATGATGAGAAGTAAGGCCTTCATGATAGGTGCGATGGCGGCAGCGCTGGTGGCTGCCCCGGCGGCCGCGCATCACTCGTTCGCGATGTTCGACCAGCACAAGATCGTGACGCTGGAAGGCACCGTGACCGAGTTCCAGTGGACCAACCCGCACGCTTTCATCGAACTTGATGCGGCCAATCCCGGCGGCGGCACGCGCCACTGGTCGATCGAGCTCAACAGTCCCAATAATTTGAAGCGGCAGGGCTGGTCGCGCGGCGCGCTCAAGGCCGGCGACCGGGTCACGCTGCGGATGAACCCGCTGCGTGACGGGCGCGGCGGGGGCCTGTTCCTCGATGTGAAAATGCCCGATGGCCGCACCCTCGATTCCGGACTGCCGAAGAACGGCACCCCGGTTAATGTTCCCCGCGTCTGATGGAGCCGATCATGAAGCGCTTCGACTCTAACCTGCTCGCCCCCGCCCTGATTATCGGTGCGCTGCTTGGCGCGGCGATCCCGGCGGCCGCGCACCACAGCTATGCGATGTTCGACATGAACAAGACCATCGCCGTCGATGCTTCGATAACCCGCTTCAAGTGGCAGAATCCGCATTCGTTCATCGAAGCGGACATCACCGTGCCAGGCGGGACCGAGCATTGGGCAATCGAGATGACCAGTCCCAACAACCTGGCGCAGGAAGGCTGGAAACGGACGTCGCTCAAGCCGGGTGATCATGTGCGGCTGTGGATCCACCCGCTGCGCACTGGCGCCCGCGGGGGCAGCTATGCCGGGGTCCGGCTGACTAATGGCACGACGCTGGGCGACGTGGGCTGATGCGGCTGGCACTTACCTGCGCGGCGGCACTGCTGCTGGCCGCGCCTGCCGCTGCCCAGTTGAGTGCGGCGACCCAGTCTCCGGCGCCCGAAGGCGTCAGCGAAGGCCAGGGTGCGGCCAATCCCAAGGGCCATTATGCTGCGCTCGATGCGCTGCCCGACTGGGGCGGCATCTGGTTCGTCGCCGGCGGTGCGCCTGCACCGGGCAGCGCGCCCGCCGCCGAACCCAAGCTCAAGGGTGAGTACCTGCAGCGGCACGAGGCTTTCGTTGCCGAAGTGCGCTCGAATAACGGCGTAACCAAGCGCGACCGGTCGTATTGCAGCCCGCCGGGCATGCCGCGCATCATGCGGTTGGCGCAGTACCCGTATGAATTCATCTTCGCGCCCGGCCGGGTGACCATTCACCAGGAAGCGTGGATGCAGACGCGCACTATCTGGACCGATGGCCGCGCGCACGAGGAGGATCCGGACCCCAGTTTCATGGGCGATTCAATCGGCCACTGGGACGGCGATACGCTTGTAGTCGATACCATCGGTATTTCGGGCGAGCTGGAGATTGAGACCGGCTGGCCGCATTCGGATCAGTTCCACCTGGTCGAGCGTATCCACCTCGACCCGGCCGATGCGAATGTGCTGGTCAACGAGATGCGCATGGACGATCCGGACGCGCTGGCCGAGCCGTACACCGTAACCGCGCGCTATCGCCGCGATCGCTACGGCAAGGTCTACGAATTCCAGTGCTCGCAGAACGACCGCAACCCAGTGGATGACGATGGCAACACTCAGTTCGATTAGGCTTACCCGGTACTCCACCGGCGC
>JBDSDZ010000174.1:0-9700 GCA_039920345.1 Croceibacterium sp. | reverse complement strand
ATCCCGTGGTGGGTTACGCTGGAGGGTTTGCGGGGTGCGACAGGCGGGGCGAGCGGGGGAGTGGTATCGGGCATCGCGCGGCTCTATGTTGACCCCGGACGTATCGCAACCAAGGACCGCAGCAATGCTGATGCAGACCCACGAAGCCCGGCTTGACGCCTTGCGCAAGGAACTGGCGCGACAGGGGCTCGATGGCTTCGTGATCCCGATCTCGGACGAGCACTTGTCCGAATACGTCGGCGGCTATGCGCAGCGGCTGGCGTGGCTGACCGGGTTCGGCGGATCGGCAGGTACGGCGGTGGTGCTCAAGAACACCGCCGCGATGTTTGTTGATGGGCGCTACACCCTGCAGGTGCGCGACCAGGTCGATGGCAAGCTCTACGAGTACAAGTCGGTGCCGCAGGATACGATTGCCGATTGGCTCGCCGCCAATGCCGGCGCGGGCGCCAAGATCGGCTTCGATCCGTGGCTGCACACCGCCGGCTGGGCGCAGTCGGTGGGCAAGGCGCTGAAGGAAGCGGGCGCGGCGCTGGTGGCGGTGGCCGCCAACCCGATCGACGCGGTGTGGGATGACCAGCCCGAGCCGTCGCCAGCCCCCGCCTTCGTGCAGGAAGAAGCGCTCGCCGGGCGTTCGAGCGCGGACAAGCGCGCCGAAGTGGGCGAGTGGCTCAAGGCCAAGAAGCTCGACGCCACCGTCGTTTCGGCGCTTGATTCGGTCGCCTGGCTGCTCAACATCCGCGGCGCCGATGTCGAGCGCACACCGGTCGCGCTGTCCTATGTCATCGCCCATGCCGACGGCACGGCGGACTGGTTCATTGCCCCGGGCAAGGTCCCGGCGGAAGTGGCGGCGCACCTTGGCAATGCCGTGAAAGTGCGGCCTCGCGACCAGTTCACCGCCGCACTGGCGGAGCTCAAGGGCAAGCGCGTGGCCGCGGACCCTGAGCGCGCGGTGGCGGCGATTTTCTCGGCGCTGGACCAGGCAGGTGCCGAGACCGTGCGCCTGACCGATCCGGTGGTCCTGCCCAAGGCGATCAAGAACGCCGCCGAACAGCAGGGTCACCGCGCCGCGCAGGCACGCGACGGGGCAGCCATCGCCCGGTTCCTGCATTGGCTGTCGGTCGAAGCGCCCAAAGGCGGGATCGACGAGCTTTCGGCCGCCGACCGGCTGCAGCAGTTCCGCAAGGACACCGGCGACTTGCGCGACCTGTCGTTCGACACGATCAGCGGCGCCGGGCCCAATGGCGCGATCGTCCACTACCGGGTGAGCGAGGAGACCAATCGTAAGCTTGAGCCGGGCAGCGTTTACCTGGTCGATTCGGGCGGTCAGTATGCCGATGGCACGACCGACATCACCCGCACCGTGTGGATTGGGCCGGGCCAGCCGCCGGCTGAAGTGAAGGACCGCTTCACCCGAGTGCTCAAGGGCCACATCTGCCTTGCCATGCAGACCTTTCCGGCAGGCACCGCGGGATCGCAACTCGATACCCTGGCGCGCCAGTTCCTGTGGCAGGCCGGGGTCGATTATGCGCACGGCACCGGCCACGGTGTGGGCAGTTTCCTGGCGGTCCACGAAGGCCCGCAACGCATCGCAAAGGCGCGCGGCGGGCAGGCCGGGACCGAGCAGGAATTGCTTGCGGGCATGATCCTGTCGAACGAACCGGGCTACTACAAGACCGGCGAATACGGCATCCGGATCGAGAACCTGGTGCTGGTGGAGGATCGCACGATCCCCGGCGCGGAAGGGGCCTGGCTCGGGTTCGAAACGCTGACGCTCGCACCGATCGATGCGACGCTGGTCGACCGCACGCTGCTGAGCCCGATCGAAACGGCGTGGTGGAACAGCTACCATGCGCAAGTGCGCGCCGTGCTGGCACCGGAGCTTGAGGACGAGGCACTGGCGTGGCTGGAGAAAGCCTGCGCGCCGCTTTGAGGGGAGAACGGCGATGGCCGGGTTAAAGCTTGAAACGCATCCAATCCACCTCGGCCTTGGCGCGACGGCGGTCGCGCAGCCGGAATTCCCCCGCGATGAGCGGGCGATGCAGTGGTACATGGATTACGGTTCGCGTCATGCGGCCGACGGCACCGAAGGCCGGCTGGTTTCGTGCTTTCGCTTCACCGAGGACTGGCCCGGGTGGGAAATGCATCCGGCGGGTGACGAAGTGGTCGTCTGCATCGAAGGCGCGATGACCCTGATCCAGGAGATCGGCGGGGAGCACGTGCGCACGGCGCTGGCCGCTGGAGAATACGCGATCAATACCGCTGGCACCTGGCATACCGCCGACATCGAAGGCGAAGCGGTGGGATTTTTCGTCACCGCCGGTGTCGGAACCGAAAATCGTCCGCGCTGATCAGGTGTGGGTCTTGTTGCACTTTCCCGTCGATGAATGACCCCTGCGCGGCGAGACAAATTGCGACACTTTCGCCCGTTCGCGGCATAGAGGTGCGACATTGCCGACCTAGAAGAGATATTCGAGTGGCGGGGTGCCAGAGTCCTTTGCTCCCCCTTCAGGATGGCGCTCCGCTGCTCTCTCAACCTCTCAAGGAGCTTTGAACATGCGCAAGACTTTCCTCCTTTCGCTTGCCGCCGCCGCAACTGTCGCTGTGAGCGGCGTCGCCTATGCCCAAGCAGCCGCTCCCGCGGCGTCCGCAGCCCCGGCCCGCGCCGAGCGTGCGCCGATGACGCGTGACCAGGTCGAACAGCGGACGAGCGAGGCTTTCTCGCGGATGGACGCCAATCATGATGGCGTGCTCAATTCCGCCGATCGCGAAGCAAAGCAGAAGGAATTGTTCGACCGCGTCGATGCCGACCACAACGGCCAAGTCAGCTTTGCCGAATTCACGGCACAGCGCGAACAGCGCCGCGAAAAGATGACCGAACGCCGCGGAGAGCGCGCTGAACGTACGGAAAATCGCCCTGAGGCGTTTGCGGACCGTCGCGGTGCGCGTGGTCCCGGTCGTGAAGGCTTTCGTGGCCAGCGCGGTCCAGGGGGTCCCGGCGGAATGATCCGTGCAGCCGATACCAACTCGGACGGAACGATCACCCAGGCCGAATTCACCAGCGCCGCACTGACGCGCTTCGACCGCGCCGATGCCAACAAAGATGGCACGATCAGCCCGGAAGAACGGCGCGCAATGCGGACTCAGTTGCGCGGCCAGTTCCGGGGCCAGTTCCGGGGCCAGCCCCGCGCCGGCAACGCTAGCTGATCGATGGCTGGGGGGCATCCAGCTCGATGAGCAATTCAGTGCAGACCCGCTTGCTTCTCGTTGATGACGAGCCAAGCTTGCGCGAGCCCCTGGCGGACTATCTCGTCCGCCAGGGCTTCGTCGTGCAGCAGGCCGAAGATGCGGCAAAGGCCCGCACGGCGCTCATCGAGCACACGCCGGACCTGGTCCTGCTCGACATCATGATGCCGGGCGAAGACGGGTTGTCGCTCTGCCGTCACCTGACCGAGACGAAGAACATCCCGGTCATCTTCCTGACCGCGCGCGGAGAAGCGACTGATCGAATCGTGGGCCTCGAGATCGGCGCCGACGATTATGTCGTGAAGCCGTTTGAACCGCGTGAACTGGTTGCCCGGATTCGCTCGGTCCTGCGCCGGGCCTCGAAAGTGCCTGCGGCAACTTCTGAAGAAGACGCGTTGTATGAATTCGACGGTTGGCTGCTCGATCCGCTCAAACGTCGGCTGATGGATCCTGACGGCACGGTAGTGCCGATTTCGTCGGCTGAATTTCGCCTGCTGGTGGCGTTCCTAGCGCATCCGCGCCAGGTGCTCGACCGCGACCGGCTGCTCGACATGGTGCAGGGCCGCGAGGCGCACTTGTTTGACCGGGCGGTCGATAACCAAGTCAGCCGCTTGCGCCGCAAGGTCGAAAAGGACAGCCGCGATCCCAAGCTGATCCAGACGGTGTGGGGCGGGGGCTATCGCTTCGCCGCCGACGTCCGCCGGCTCGCACCCGACCGTACCTGATGCGCCGGTTCCTGCCGAAAAGCCTGCTCGGACAGATGCTGCTGTCGGTCGCGCTGGCGCTGCTCGTGGCGCAAGGCATCTCTGCCGTCCTGCTTTACCGTGCGACCGAGCAGCGCCGCGAAATGGGTGCCGCCAACGGCCTCGCCTTCCAGCTGGTCGCCGAGCCCCGGTTCGAATTCCGTCCATCGAACATGCGCACAGGACAGGGCAACCGATCGCAGCGCGTCCTCCGGCTTCGGGTCGAACGCAGCGGGCTAAACCCCCTGCGCGCGGGCGAAGTTCGCGATCCCCGGCGTGAAGAACAGCTGCGCGCGATCCTGTCCGACCAGGGCCTGGTTCCGGCCGAACTCTTCGTCACGACACGCAAGGTCACCGACGATCCCTACGTCCTCGACAGGTTGCGCCAGCGCGACGACGTGCGAAAGCAGTGGCTGGAAGGCGAAAATGTCGTTGCCGGGCTTCGCCGACAGGGCGAGACCGAATGGACGGTCGCGCGGGTTCCGATTTCGTCGGCGGAACCGCGCCAGATCGGCTGGCAGTTGGCCCAGACTCTGTTCCTCTACCTCGTCGTGGTCGGCGGGCTTGCGCTGCTCCTGCGCCGGATCACGCGCCCGCTTGCTGCGCTGACGACTCGCGTCGAACACTTTGCCGCCAATCGCGAGATTGCTGGCCAGGTCGAGCCGAGCGGCCCCGATGACACGCGCCGGCTAATCGCCGCGCACAATGCGATGGAAGCGCGCATCGTCGCGCTGCTCAACGAAAAGGACGTCATGCTCGGCGCGATCGGGCATGACCTCAAGACGCCGCTCGCCGCGCTGCGGGTGCGGATCGAATCGGTCGATGACGACGCCGAACGGGCCAAGATGGCTGCCGGTATCGAAGACATCACCCGCTCGCTCGATGACATTCTCTCGCTTGCCCGCGTCGGTCGCCCGACCGATCCGATCGAGCGCACCGACCTCGCCGCATTGCTGGCCGCAGTGGTGGAAGAATACGAGGACATGGGCGATCCGGTCGAACTGGCGGACACACAGCGACTGGCCATGCCGCTACGCGCCACCTGGTTGCGCCGCGCCCTGCGTAACCTCATCGGCAACGCCCTGCGTTACGGCGGCATGGCGCGCGTTGCGCTGGTGCGCGAAGGGCACTTCGCGGTCGTGCGGATAGAAGACGATGGGCCCGGCATTCCCGACGGTGACATCGCCGGACTGATGCAGCCGTTCACCCGGGGCGAAGGCTCGCGCAATCGCGAGACTGGTGGCTCGGGCCTTGGGCTGACCCTGGCCACCGCCATTGCCGAACAGCATGGCGGAACCGTGCGATTGACCAATCGCCGCGGCGCGGGCGGCAAGATCGAAGGCCTTATCGCCGAACTGCGCTTGCCGCTCGACTGACGACATCGCGCCGGGAACGGCCCTTGCCAAGGGAGGTTGCATCTAAAACCCCTTCCCGGAGTTCCTGTTGCCTCCTTTCCGCGCGTCATTGTTCGCTTCGCTGATGCTTGCCGGTTGCGCCGCCGTTCCGGGCGCTACATCCAGCGTCCCCCCGTTCACCCTGGCACCGCTACCCGCCAGCGTACCCAGCGACCTGCCGCGCAACGCCCGGCCGCTGCACTATGCAATTGACGTGACGCCCGATGCGCAGTCGATGCGCTTCACCGGCAGCACCGCGATCGACGTCGAGGTGGTCGAACCAACGCGCACGCTGACCCTGCATGCCCTTGAACTCGACATTTCGTCCGCCCACCTGCTTGGCGCGGACGGCGCCGGGCCGGCACGCGAACTGGCCGTGACGCTCGACGCTGGACAGCAGACCGCGATCCTCACCGCGCCGGGCACGATCGCCCCGGGCCGCTACCGGGTTGATCTCGTTTACAGCGGCAAGATCGAGACCCAGGCCAACGGCCTTTTCGCGCTCGATTACCCCGACAAGCGCACCGGCCAGCCCGTGCGCGGGCTGTTCACCCAGTTCGAAGCGCCCGATGCGCGCCGCTTTGCGCCGATGTTCGACGAGCCGAGCTACAAGGCTACGTTTGACCTATCCGCCACGGTCCCGGCCAGCCAGATGGCGCTGAGCAACATGCCGGTGGCAAGCGAAGTGGCGTTGCCGGGCGGGCTCAAGAAGGTCACCTTCCAGACCAGCCCGAGAATGTCCTCCTACCTGCTGTTTTTCGGGGTCGGCGATTTCGAACGCTTGACCACGAAGGGGCCTGGCGGGGTCGAATTGGGCATCGTCAGCCCGGCGGGCAGCGGCGAACTGGCGCGCTATGCGCTCGACGAACTGCCGCCGATCATCAGCTATTACACCGACTACTTCGGTGTCCCCTATCCGCTGCCCAAGCTCGACAACATCGCCGCGCCCGGCGAATCGCAGTTCTTCGGCGCGATGGAGAACTGGGGCGCGATCCTGACGTTCGAGAAGAACCTGTTGCTCGATCCGGCAATCACCAGCCCGACGCAGCAGAACTACAACTACGTCGCCGAAGCGCACGAAGTGGCCCACCAGTGGTTCGGCGACCTGGTGACCATGTCGTGGTGGGACGACTTGTGGCTCAACGAAGGTTTCGCCAGCTGGATGGAAACTAAGGCCACCGCGCGCTTTAATCCCGGTTGGTTCCCGCTGCTGTCGCGGGTCGAAGGGCGCGAAAAGGCCATGACGCTGGATGGCTTCGCCACCACCCACCCGGTGGTGCAGCGGATTCCCACCGCTTCGGTCGCCAACCAGGCGTTCGACGCCATTTCCTATTCCAAGGGCGAGGCGGTGATCGCCATGCTCGAAGCTTACGCCGGGGAAGACACCTGGCGCGACGGCATCCGCCAGTACATCCGGCAGCATCGCTATGGAAACACCACCAGCGATGACTTGTGGCAGGCGGCGGAGCAGGCCGGAGCCGCCGGTATCACCCAGATCGCGCACGATTTCACCCTCCAGCCGGGCGTACCATTGGTCCGTGCCGAAGCCGCCTGCCGGGGCGGCGAAACCGCGCTGACGCTGTCGCAGGGCGAATTCAGTCGCGACCGCAAAGAGCAGGTTGCCGCCAGCCCGCAACATTGGCGCGTGCCGCTGCTGATCGAGGCCGGGGCCGCCCCGCCGATGCGCCAGGTGCTGAACGGCACCGCATCGTTCACCGTTCCGGGCTGCGGCGCCGTGATCGTCAATGGCGGCCAGCTCGGCTATTTCCGCACGCTCTACCAGCCCGCGATGGTCGGCCAGCTAGCCGCCGCTCTGCCCGGCTTTGCGCCGATCGACCAGATGGGCCTGGTGCGCGATGGCTATGCGCTGGCCGAAGCGGGGTACCAACCGGCAGGGCTGGCGCTGGACCTGCTGTCCGCGGTGCCCGGTGATGCCAATCCCGTGGTTGCAGGGGTAGCGGTTGAGCGGTGGAACGCGGCTTACGGCCTTGTCGCAGCCGCCGATCGCCCGCGTATCGCGGCGCTCACGGCGACGCGCTGGCTGCCCCGGCTGCGCGAACTCGGGTTCGACACCACGGCCAACGAATCGCTGGTCGATACCGATTTGCGTGGCACCTTGCTGACGGTGCTGGGCGATATGGACGAGCCGACGGTCGTCGCCGAAGCGCGCCGCCGATTCGTACGCATGCAGAGTGAGCCCAAGGCGCTCGACGGGCCGCTCAAGACGATCTGGCTGACGATTGCCGCGCGCAATGCCACGCCGGCGGAATGGGAAACGCTCAAGACACTCGCCACGACCGCTCCGTCGCAAGTCGAGCGGCAGGCGTTCTACCGCCTGCTTGGTGCCGCCAAGGATCCTGAGCTGGCGCAAAAGGCGTTCGATTTTGCGCTGACCGGTCAGGCCGGAACCAGCAGTGCGGCGATCATGTCCGCCGTCGCGGGTGAGAATCCGGACTTCGCCTTCGATTATGCGCTGGCCCACCGGACAACAGTTGATCCAGTGATCGATTCCGGCGGACAGGCAGAGTTCTTCGCCGGGCTCGCCCGCCAGTCGCGCGATCCGGCCATTGTTGGCAAACTTGAAAGCTACGCCGCTACGCTGTCAGCGCTCGATCGCCGCCCGGTCGATGTGCGGCTTTCCTCGCTGCGCCAGCGTTTAGTCAGCGAGCCGCGCATGGCGAGCGAAATCGCCACCTGGCTCGCCGCGCACTGATCAGCGCATCAAGCCGCCGATCAGGTTGCGTACGAAGCGTCCGGCCAGCGGCCCTGCAAGATCGGTGGCGATGGAGCCGAGCGCCGACGATGCGGCGGTCTTGGCCGGATTGGCGCGCGAATGTCTGCCCGTAATAGCGCCGGCCGCAATCGCCGCGCCCGAACCGGCGGCAGCGCTGGTCGCGCGGCGGATGGCCTTGCCCCAGATGCCGGTGTTGAGCCGTTCGCGCCGGCCCACCACTTCCGGCCCTTTGTCGGCCACTTCCTGAGCGGTGGCGGCGGCGTCGGCGGTTTTCTGCGCCAGCACTTCCTCGCAGCTCTCACGGTTGACGCGGGTATCGTACTTGCCGGCGACCGGGCTGACCGACTGGATAATTGCGCGCTCCTGGTCGGTAATCGGCCCAACTCGCGATCGCGGCGGCTTGATCAGCGTGCGCTGGACGACCGAAGGCGAACCGTCCTCCCGCAAGGTCGAGACCAGCGCTTCACCCACCTTGAGCTCGGTGATCGCCTGCGCGACATCGAGATCGGGATTGATGCGGAAGGTTTCCGCCGCCGCCCGGATCGCCCGCTGGTCGCGCGGGGTGAAGGCGCGCAGCGCGTGCTGCACCCGGTTGCCCAGTTGGCCGGCGATCTGTTCGGGGATGTCGATCGGGTTCTGGGTGATGAAATAGACGCCGATGCCTTTCGAGCGGATGAGCCGCACAACCTGCTCGACCTTTTCCTGCAGGGCGGAGGAGGAATCATCGAACAGCAGGTGCGCCTCGTCAAAAAAGAACACCAGCTTGGGCTTATCCGGATCGCCCACTTCGGGCAGCACTTCGAACAAGTCGGACAGCAGCCAGAGCAGGAAGGTGGCGTAGAGCTTGGGGCTGCGCATCAGCTTTTCGGCGGCCAGAATGTTGATGTTGCCGCGGCCCTGATCGTCCAGCTTGAAGAAATCCATGATCTCCAGCGCGGGTTCGCCAAAGAACAGTGCGCCGCCCTGGCTGTCGAGCGCGAGCAACTGGCGCTGGATGGTCCCGACGGTAGCCTTGGTCACGTTGCCGTACCTGGCGGTCAGCTCGCTGGCATGTTCGGCGGTGTAGACCAGCATTGATTGCAGGTCTTTTAGGTCGAGCAGCAGCAGCCCCTGGTCGTCGGCAAAGCGGAAGGCGATGTTGAGCACGCCTTCCTGCGTCTCGTTGAGGCCGAGCAGCCGGGCGAGCAGCAGCGGGCCCATTTCCGACACGGTGGTGCGGATGGGATGGCCCTGTTCGCCGTAAAGGTCCCAGAATACCGCCGGATTATCCGAATAGGCATAGTCGGTCATGCCAAGGTCGCGGGCGCGCTGTTCGAGGCTGGCGGCGTGGGCGAAGGTGGGCGAACCGGTCATCGAGATGCCCGACAGGTCGCCCTTCACGTCGGCCAGGAACACCGGCACGCCTTCGGCCGAAAAGCTTTCGGCGAGACCTTGCAGTGTCACTGTCTTGCCGGTTCCGGTGGCGCCCGCAATCAGCCCGTGGCGGTTGGCGCGTGACAGCGCCAGCTCCTGCCGTTCGCCATTTGCGCCGAGGCCGAGAAAAATTGCCGCCATCGTCAGGATCCTCTTGTTGTGCCTGCGGTCTG
>JBDSDZ010000173.1:0-9147 GCA_039920345.1 Croceibacterium sp. | reverse complement strand
CGCGGGGTGGGGATCACGCCGAGCGACTTGCCGGCGTTGTCGAACACGTAAACCCCGGCCGGGCCAGTGGCGTAGAGGCGGCCCATCATGTCGACCGCCATGCCATCGGCGCCGAAGCCCTGTCCGTCGCCCGGCAGGGTGGTGAAATCGCGCCGGTTGGAGGTTACGCCATTGGCGCCGACATCGAACGCAAGGATGGTGTTGCGGTTGGTAACGTAGAGCGTCTTGCCATCGGGGCTCAGCACCAGGCCGTTGGTGAACAGCCCGCCGCCTTCGGCCACGGTGCTGACCGTGCCATCGGCGGCGACGTGATAGACGCCGGTCTGGGTGACGAACGCGCCGCCATAACCATCGGCGGCAATGTCGTTGAGGCGGCCCAATGTCTTGCCGTCGGCGAAGGCGCTCGCGAGCACCTTGCGTTCGGGTGCGAGCTGGGTGACGCGGGTCATCACGGCGCAGCCGGGCTGGTGCAGGCCGGGATCGGTGCAGGTGCGCTCAACCGTGAAGACGCGGCCCGCGGCGTCGATCGACACCGCGCCGGCGCCTTCGATGTAGGGCCACTGGACCCATTCCTGGCCGTCGGGCCACAGCTTGCGGATAGAATTGCTCTGTTCCTGCGCGAACAGCAGCGCGCCATCGGGGGTGCCGGTGATACCGTCCGCCGTCATCGGGCTGCCCCACACGCGCTCCCAGTGCGATCCGGCAGCGGTGACGCCGGCAATGACCGGAACCGCGGCTTCCTTCTCGCCATCGAGCAGCTGCGCGGCGGCAGGAACGGCCACCAGTAGCGCGAGCGCGCCCGCCAGTGCGGTGGTGTTACGAAAGTTCATCCTCATTCCCCCTTGCTGGCCGCTTACCGTTCGTCGGCGGGCGGCTCGATCGTGTTGACGCCGTCTTCGGAGCCGGTGCGGTCATTGTCGAAATCGATCTGCACCATCCGGTCAAACCCCGGGTCGCGCACGAACGACAAATGGCTGGTCCACGGCGACGCGAGCGTGACCGGGTCCTCGATGGTGATGTCGTCGACGATCCGCTCGCCGTCGAGATGGATGCGTTCCTTGTAGACCGCCTCTTCGGACAGCGGCGGCGCGCCCTGGAAGTAATCGTTGGGGTTCTTCACCTGGACGGTGTCGATGACCAGCGTGTCACCTTCCCAATGCCCGACCGAAGTGCCCCAGACGGTGGGCCACATGTCTTCGGCGGCGGGCATCGCGCGGCCATCGGTGTAGATATGGCGCACGTCGGCATAAGGGCTGATGATCAGCGTTTCTTCGGGCGTGATCATGAATTGGATCGGGGCCGCGGCGTTCATCATCATCGGGTAGCCCCAGCCGAGCGCCTTGCGGCCGCCGGCCTTGGCGCGTTCTTCCGCCAGCCGCTGCTTGCCCACATCATTCCACGGCGCGCCGAACCCCGCCAGGCTCATCATCTGCACGGCGATTGCGGCGGGGTTGCCCTCGCGCGCGGCGAGCGTGGCGGGCGCGATCCCGCCGATGGTCGTCCCGGCCTGGCCTTCGCTGACCCAGTAACCGGGCCAGTAGGGCAGCTTGGTGAAACTCTCGGTCCGGGCAGCGGCGTCCTGCGCCATCGCTGGTACCCCCAGCAACACAAAGGAAGCGGCGCAGGCTGCGGCCAGCGCGCGCGAGTTCACAGGTTGTGCCCGATCGGCGTGCCATCGGGCTTGGTAACGTCGATTACCACGCCGCCAGGCCGCCCGCTGCGCAGCGGGTTGATCGTCATCGAAACGACCATCCCTGGCCGCAACGTGGCCGGGCGCCAGCCGCGCGCATAAAGATACATCGGCGCGCCCATTTCCATGCTCCATTCGACATCCTTGCCCGACGCGTCCTTGACCATCAGCTGGATGTAGGAGTGCGGGTTGGTCCACTGGAACTGGCGCACGGTCCCGGTGAGGGTAACCGTCTTGGCCTGGTCGAACATCGCAAAGCTGTGGTGCGCCTGGGCGGCTCCGCCCGGCAGCGCGGCCATCGCCGTAGCGGCGGCCAGCGCGAGGTAAAATCGCATAAATCCTTCTCCGGGCCTGCATGGCCTTGCTCAGGGCCTTGTTAGGCTAGGCGACCATACTGCCACCTGAACAGCGCCGCGTCACCGCTGAAATTGACATCGTCCGTCCGCAATCGGCTTGCTCCGCTCGCGGGTCCCGTGGCACAATCGTAACGAACGATAGATTGTAGAATTGGAGAGGTTCGCATGGCCACCATTGCCGCGCCCGCAGGCACCACCGGCGCGTTTCCAGAGATCGAGGAGCAGGCCCGCCAGGTCCGGGCACAGATCCGTTTCGTCGATCCGGGCCAATTCGTCACCCGGCGCTATGTCCGTGCCGGGGCGGAGATCAACACCGGCACCTACTCCGACCATCAAGTGACGATCCGCGACGCGATGCCGATCCGCGATCATTTCGAACTCGACGTGCACGGCTTTCGCATTGCCCGCCAGCCAACCGCCGTGGCCGATTTCCACGACAAGGCCGAAGTGGACCGGATCTACGAACGCGAGGTCGAACAGCATGTCCGCGCGCTGACCGGGGCGGACAAGGTCGTGGCGCGCGGCTGGATGTTGCGCACCAGTGCTGATCTGTCGGACGTGGTCGAAGAAAAAAGCGAAAACTACCAGCACACCGGCGGCATCCAGCCCCCGGCGGGCGAGGCGCATGTCGATCTCAACACCGTCACGGCCCACCGGATGGCGGAGGGGACCTACAAGAAGCATTTTCCCGATGGCCCGGGGTTCAAGCGCTTCCTTATTTCCAGCTATTGGCGCGCGATCTCGCCGCCGCCGCAGGACGTGCCGCTGGCGCTGTGCGACGGGCGCACCAGTTTCGGCGGTGAGGAGAAATCGAACTCGCTGTTCATCGTCGACGAGTTTCCCGAGGGCGATGCCCTGACGGCTCCGGTGGAGGGCGAGGACCAGATGATCGCCGCCTCGATCTTCAGCTACAACCCGCAGATGCGCTGGTGGTACTTCTCCAACCTCACGCCCGATGACGCGCTGCTGTTCAAGTTCCACGACAGCGATCACGCGCGCACGTGGCGTTGCCCGCACACCGCGTTCCACGATTCGAGCTTTGCCAATGCCCGGATTCGCGAGAGCATCGAGACCCGGTCGGTCGCGTTCTGGGAATAGCCCATCCGCCGCGCTTGATTTGAGCGGGGTAATTGCCCGGCAACTTCACTTGGCGTTCACCCAGACGCTGGTTATAGGCGCGTTCATGAACGCTCGCTCCCCGATCCGGATCGCCATGCTGGCCGCTGCTGCGGCCTCGCTTCCCCTCACCGCCGGTTGTTCGATCCTCGGAGGGGGCAGGGGCACGCACGATACCGGCTACGTCGCGCGCGATGCGGAATCGCTCTACAGCGCCGCCAAGGCCCGGCTCGACGCAGGCGATGTGGCAGTTGCCGCCGCCTTGTTCGACGAGGTTGAGCGGCAGCATCCCTATTCGCCGTGGGCCCGCCGCGCCCAATTGATGAGCGCCTTCTCCTATTACCTGAAGAAGGACTACAACAAGTCGATCGAATCCGCGCAGCGGTTCATCACGATCCACCCGGGCAACAAGGACGCGCCGTACGCCTATTACCTGGTGGCGCTGGATTATTACGAACAGATCAGCGACGTCGATCGGGACCAGAAGATCACCCAGCAGGCGCTGACCGCGCTGCAGGACATCCAGCGGCGCTATCCGAACAGCGAATATGCCTCGGATGCCAGCCTCAAGATCGACCTGGTGAACGATCACCTGGCAGGCAAGGAAATGGAGATTGGGCGCTTTTACCAGCGCACCGGGCAGTGGCTCGCTTCGGAAATCCGTTTCCAGAACGTGGTCGATCACTATCAGACCACCAGCCATGCGCCCGAAGCGCTCTACCGATTGACCGAATCAAACCTGGCGCTGGGGATCAAGAGCGAAGCGCAGAAATATGCTGCGGTGCTGGGCGCGAACTACCCCGGCAATGTCTGGTACCAGCGCGCTTATGACCTGATGCAGGAACACGCGCCGAACACCGCCGCCAGCTGACGGCGGCGTATCTCAGGTGCCGTAGCGGACGATCTCGTCTTCGCAGCGGCCGCGCGCGATCATCTCGCCGAGCTGGCCGTTGTAAAGCGCATGTTCGAGCCGCAGCCCGACCACTTCGTTGTGGGCCCAGCGGATGTAGCCCTGAAGCGTCAGTTCGTCGAACTTGAGCGTGACGCCATCGCCGGCTTCGAACATCCCGCGCTTGACGTTGCTGATACGGCAGCCTTCGCTCGACAGTTCGATCAGCAGGCCCTTGGCGGGCTCCTCTCCAGCTTTGCGGAGGGTGACGAATTGCCGAACGGCGTAGCGCTTGTGAGCGCGGATGGTGAGCACGGCCATCAACCCCTGTCCCTATTTCCCTAATTCCCAAACGGAATAGGCCACAGGTTCGTTAATATTTCCTTCCACTGTGGGTGGTGGACGCGGCGTTGCGCCGGGCGGGTGGGTCCCGTAAGTCGGGACTGCGCCATGCTCACCTCGCTCGCGATCCGCAACATTGTCCTGATCGACGCGCTCGATCTGGCTTTCGGGCCGGGCCTCGGCGTGCTCACTGGCGAAACCGGGGCAGGCAAGTCGATCCTGCTCGATGCGCTGGGGCTGGTGCTGGGCAACCGCGCCGAAACCGCGCTGGTCCGCGCCGGGCAAGACCAGGCGAGCGTGACCGCGACTTTCGAATTCACCCGACTGCCCGAACCGATCCGTCACGCGCTGGCCGAGGCCGAGGTCGAGGTCGAACCGGGCGAGCCGCTGATCCTGCGCCGTCGGGTCAAAACGGATGGGGCGAGCAAGGCGTTCGTCAACGACCAGCCGGTTGGCGCGGCGCTGCTGCGCGAAATCGCCCCGGCGCTGGTCGAACTGCACGGCCAGCATGACGATCGCGGGCTGGTCAATCCGCGCGGCCACCGCATGCTGCTCGATCGGTTTGCGGGCGCTGACGTTGCCGGGGTCGAAGATGCCTGGGCCAAGTGGCGCGCGGCGGTGGCGGCGCTCGATGCGGCACGCTCGGGCATCGCCCAGGCCAAGGCGGACCAGGACCTGCTGCTCGCCTACCTCGCCGAATTGACCGCCATCGCGCCGGAAGAGGGCGAGGAAGAGCGCCTCGCGCTGGCCCGCGCCGATATGCAAAAGGGCGAGAAGCTGGCGGACGACCTCGAGGAATTGCGCAAGTTGTGGGACGGATCGGATTCGGCGCTGGCGCAACTGCGCGGCGCGGCCCGGCGGCTTGACCGGATCGGCGGCGAGCACGCGCTGCTGGCCGAAGCGCTGGCCGCGCTTGATCGGGCTGTAATCGAGGCGGGCGAGGCGGAAGACAAGCTGGCCGCGGCGGCCGAGGCGCTCTCGTTCGAACCGGCCGAACTCGACCGCAACGAAACTCGCCTGTTCGAACTGCGCGCGCTGGCGCGCAAGCATAACGTCGAGCCCGACGAGCTACCGGCGGCGATGCTGGCGATGCGCGGCAAGCTGGACGCCATCGAAGCCGGCGACGCCGAGATTGGCGCGCTGGAAGCGGCGGCGGGGGAAGCAGCGCAAGTCTATCGCGCGCGCGCCCAAGCGCTCCACGCGGCCCGCGCTGCGGCAGCCGTGCGGCTGGACGCGGCGGTGGCGGGCGAACTGGCCCCGCTCAAGCTGGATGCAGCGCGCTTCCGCACCGCAATCACCGACTTGCCCGAGGAGAGGTGGGGCGCACACGGCACCGATGCGGTCGAATTCCTCATCTCGACCAACCCCGGGGCCGACTTCGCCCCGCTCGGCAAGATCGCCAGCGGCGGCGAGCTGAGCCGTTTCATCCTCGCGCTCAAGGTCGCGCTGGCCGAACGCGGCGGCGCGGCAACGGTGATTTTCGACGAGATCGATCGCGGCGTCGGCGGCGCGGTGGCGAGCGCCATCGGCGAACGGCTGGCGCGATTGGCGAGTGGGGGGCAGTTGCTCGCCGTCACCCACAGCCCGCAAGTCGCCGCGCGCGGCGGCACGCATTACCTGATCGAGAAATCGAGCGAGGGTGTGGTCACCCGCACCTCGGTCGCGCTGCTCGACGCCGCCGGCCGCCAGGAAGAAATCGCCCGCATGCTCTCGGGCGCCGAAATCACCAGCGAAGCGCGCGCCCAGGCCGACCGGCTGCTGGAGGGGGTGTGAGCGAGCCGCTCGATCGCCCGGTGTGGACCGCGCTTACGACCCGGCAGGCACACCTTGCCGTGGCGCAAGGGCCAGCGGTGCGGCTCGATCCGGATTACGGCCCCTTTGCTGCGGCGCGCGATGCGAGTGACGAGGCGCAGGCGGCGCTGGCGGCGACGCTGCGCGGGCCGGATGATCGCATCGGCGTGGTCGAGCGCGAAGCCTGGCCGGTCCCCGAAGGCACCCGCGTGCTTGGCGGCGGCGACTTGGTGCAGATGGTGTTCGATTCGCCAGCGCCCGTCGGGCGGGACGACCCGCGAATTGTGCGGCTGACTGCGCGCAATGCCGCGCAGATGGCGGCTCTTGCGCACGCCACCGAGCCCGGGCCGTGGGGCAGCAAGACCCACTGTTACGGCGATTACTTCGGCATCCGGGGTGGGCGTAAGCTGGCCGCGATGGCGGGCGAGCGGATGCGGCTCCCCGGCCTGGCCGAACTGAGCGGGGTTGCCACCTGGCCCGAATTTCGCGGACAAGGGCTGGCGCAGGCGCTTGTCCGGCGCGTGGTTCGCGGCCTGGCCGAACGCGGCGATGTGCCCTTCCTGCATTGCTACGCGGCCAATGCCGGCGCGATTGCGCTGTACCAGGCGCTCGGTTTTCGCATCCGCGCCCGGATGACATTCACGATACTGGCGCTGGAATGAGAAATGGCGCTAGTGTCACGATCATGCCCAAGACAATGTTCACCAAGATCGCCTCGCTCCTCGCCGCCGCTGCCGTGTCCGGCTGCGTGATGGCGAGCAGCGAACCTTCGCCGTTGCCGCCGTTGGCGCAGGATCAGTCGCAACCCGCGCTGGCCTTGCTCGAACATGTGCTGACCGGGTATTTCGCCGGGGCCGGGGCGAATGGACCGACGGCGTGCGCCGCGCTCGCCCCAACCGCGCTGACCGATGCGCAGGAGACCGCGCTGATCGGGCGCTTTGTTCGCCTCGCTCCTGGCGCGCGGTGCAAGGCTCAGGGGGCAGGCGTGGTCGATTCCGTGACTGGCGATCCCGCGGTACTGGTGCAGGTGTACGATTTCAGCTGCGCTAATGCGGGCTTGTGCAGCGGCTGGGTCAGCGCTCCGGGCGCGCCCGCCACGCGCTATGCTCTGCGTTTCGAAGGCGGCGAATGGCGCTTCGACGGCGACCCGCGCATAATCGCGCAGTGATGGCGCGCTGCATGAGATTTCCGAGCGCGATGCGCCTTGCTGGACTAATATCGCTCGCCGCAACTTGGGCAGGCCCCACATTGGCGGCCGATGGCGAACAATGCGGTTACCGTGTGGGCTCAAACGGCACAGCAGAGCTGTCACCGGCATGCGAACCGCAACTGGCGGCGATGGCTTCCGATGACGAGCGGGCAGGGCTTCTTTTCAGGCTTGGCTACTCTATGAACGAGGATGATGCCCAGATCGGTGCGCTCGCAGCCTTGCAGCGGGCAGTTGCACTGGCCCCAAACAGCGCAAGATACTGGACCGAACTTGGCTTCACGCAAGGCGATCTCGGCTATTATCACGAGGCCTTGATCAGCCTCGATCGTGCCATCGAACTCGATCCCGCAAGCGCCGACGGATTGAACGAGCGCGGCTGGGTCAAGCAGAACCTCGGCGATTTTGCCGGCGCCAATGCCGATTACGACCGCGTTTTTTCCATCGACAGTTCGGCTGACGGCGCGCGCTTGGCCTTTGCCAAAAACCTTGTTTGGCTTGGCCAGTTGGACGAAGCCGAGGCGGTTTTCGCGGCTTTGGCAGGTGCACCGGATAATGCTGACACCATCGCCGAACAACGCCGCCTCATCGCGCGTATCCGGGCCTACCAGCCAACCGGAAACGAGATTTCAGTCTGCACAATGGACGAGGCGATTTCGGACAAGGCACGGGCGGAGTTAGTCTTCGACGCCTGCACAAGGGCCTATCTCGATGCCGATGACGATGTAAAAAAGGCCGATTTTCTGACCGTGCGTTCGACCGCACGGGTTGTCATCGAACAGTCGATGGATGCCAACTATGACGATCTTGCGGTCGCAGCGGGCCTAGATCCGCAAAATGGAGACCGGTTTTCGAACCTGGGATTTGCCTTGCTTCAAAAACGCCACAGTTGGGCCGCGCGCAACGATTTCGACCATGCCCTTGAGTTGGGCTTGCAGTCGGACCTTGCGACGGCAGTGGCGATGGCGGGCCGGGCGCGTGCAAATTGGAATCTCGATGAGCGCGAAGCGGCAGTTGCCGATGCCAGGCGGTCGATCGACGTCCAACCTAATGAGGCCGCAACTTGGCTTCTTGGCGACATTGCGTTCGAGGAAGGCGATCGGAACATGGCCAGGGACATGTGGATCGCGACTTACCGGTTGGGTGCGCGCGATGACGGCCTTGTCGATGCGCTGAAATCGGTCGGTGTCGACAACCCCGAAAGCTGGCACAGCGATGCCGCGAGCTGAAACAGCCGCCTCTGACACGATTCCAGAAGCCGATGCCGCCAACGAATTGATGCGGTTGGCGAAGGCGATTGCGCACCATAACCAGCGCTATCATGCCGAGGATGCGCCGGAGATATCCGACGCCGAGTACGATGCGCTGGTGCGGCGCAATGCCGAGCTGGAAGCGGCGTTTCCCGCGCTGGTGCGCGCGGACTCGCCGTCGCAGGCAGTGGGGCATGAGGTGACCGCCTCGCCGCTGACCAAAGTGCCGCATGCGGTGCGGATGATGAGCCTCGACAACGCGTTCGCGGACGAGGAAGTAGCGGAGTTCGTCGCGCGCGTGCGGCGTTACCTGAACTTGCCAGAAGGCGAGGCAGTGGCGTTCACCGCGGAGGACAAGATCGACGGGCTGTCGTGCTCGCTGCGGTACGAGAACGGCGCGCTGGTGATGGCGGCGACGCGCGGCGACGGGCAGGTGGGCGAGAACGTCACCGCCAACGTCGCCTACATCCCGGACATCCCGCAAAAGCTATCCGGATCGGCGCCCG
>JBDSDZ010000172.1:0-5372 GCA_039920345.1 Croceibacterium sp. | reverse complement strand
AACCGGGCAACTTGGGCAGGCCGAGCCACGCGGCGAGCCGTTCGGGTCCTTCGATCCGGCCATCCGCCTTGACCAGCAGGGGAATCGCCGGCGAATCCTCGATCATCCGCGTCAGCCGCCGCGCCGTCCCGCGCGCACCGCGCGACTGCCGCGCCCGCCCCTGCGCCGACAGCACCAGCCACACCGCGCCGAACGTCCACACGGCGAGCAGCAGGCCCAGCAGGACCAGGGCGGTGGGAGAAAGTTCCATCGCCCGTCAGCTATGAGCCGAGGCGCGGCGATGCAATGCCCGTGCGCGCGAACGGGGCCGATTGCGGGCTATTAGGGCGGGTTTGGGCGCAAAGCGGTCGTCCGCCGCGAGAGTCCGTGGCGGCTATCCGGACAGCGGCTCGAAGACGGGCAATCGGCGGCGCCCAATAGCACGGTTCCCGTAGGTCGGGCTTATTTTGCACATACCGTTGCCGATCAAGTTCGCAACTGCCACCGGGTCGCATGTTCGTGTTCATCTACGCGCTCGCGCTTCAATCCCTCCCGTCCGCCGATCTCGCCGATGTTCGGCATATCAGATCGGCCGCCGCCTTTCAGCTCGACCCGGACGATGACGATGCAAGGCCAAAATCGGGGCGCCGTTCCTCCTCTGCTCGACCTGATGACGATGACGGGGACGACGAGGAGGGCCGAGCACAGCCCGATAGTGAGATCGTAGTCTCGGCCCGTGCGCTCGACGCCGCGCGCACACAGATAGATGCTGGCCTTGGCTCCAGCGTATATGCGCTTACAAACGAGACGATCGAGAACCGTCCAGGCGGGGAGACCGGCAGTCTAACTTCCGTCCTGCTGCAAGCACCGGGGGTCACGTCGGGGGGAAACGGACTTCAGGTGCGCGGTGCGCCGGCTAACCAGATTCGCATCAACCACGTTATCGTTCCGGAAGCGATTTCCGACCCTGCCGACCACATCAGCGCTCGCTTTGCGGAAACGACGCGCCTGCTCACTGGCACGCTCCCAGCGCAATTCGGCTTCGCGCCGGCGGGCGTGATCAGCGTTACGACAAAAAATGGGCTCTACCAGCACGGGGGCGAGGCGGAGCTGTTCGGGGGCAGCGACGGAACAGTCGAGCCGGCGCTGGAATGGGCGGGCTCCTTTGGACACGCCAGCTTATTCGGATCGGGCAATTTCGAGCATGACCGCTTGGCCGTCGCAGATGCAAATGGCCTTGCTGCACGTGACAGCCGTGACGAATTCGAAGGTCTCGGCTTCGCCGACTACGTCCTCGACCAGAGCAATCGCGTTTCACTGCTGTTCGGCGGATCGGACGAGCAGCACCACATCGGCGCCACAACTCTACCTGCGGGCACAGAGCACACCACGGACGCCTATGGGGTTGGCACACTCCAGCATTCCGCCGACGGGCTCACAATTCAGGCGTCGCTGTTTGCCGGGGAGGCGATCGACCAAACCCACTTCACCGGCTTATCGCGCGAACGGCGCAGCACCTACGGCACGCAAGTGGATGCTTCGGCAAATGTCGGCGACAAACACACGTTTCGCTTCGGCATGCTCGCCAGTCACGGCAGCGTGCGCGAACTTGAGCGCTCCGGCAGCATCACGGCGGGCTCGCGCACATCGCTCGGGCTCTATGCGCAGGACGAATGGAAGCTCACTGGCTCCCTGACGTTCAATCCCGGTGTGCGGGTCGAGTGGCTGCGGAGCCTCAACGCAGGCGCGACGTTCGAGCCCCGTGCCAGCCTGGTGTGGCAGGGTGCCAGCGGCTTGAGTGCTCACGCGGGCTACTCTCGTTTTGCTGCGGCGCCGCCCCTGGGGGAGCCCCGCAACGCCGCTCTGACCGACGAGCGCGACGACTATGTCGATGTCGGGATCCAGCAGAAGGCAGGCCCCGCTACGTTTGGCGTGGATGTCTATTCGCGATCAGCGCGCAATTACCTCACCGAGCGTGCAACGATCGGCTCCGCGGAAGCGTCGGCGTTCGCTTACCAGCGTGTCCGCATCAAGGGCATTGAGTTTTCGGCAACCTACGCCCTGCGCGGGAGCAGCGCATGGGCTAACTTGTCGTTCTCAAGCTCAAGGGGGCGGACGATTCTCGGTGGCGCAACGCAATTTGCGCCAGCCACACTCGCGGCAGCCGCCAGTGGTTTCATCCCTCTGGCAGGTGAGCAGCCTTTCACACTCTCGGCCGGGGCGACACAGCGGATCGGCAAGCTTTCGTTATCCTCCAATATTCAGCTCTCGAGTGGGGCGGTATGGACGCTCAATTCGGCGGACCCGAACGGTGAGCGCCACTCGACTTATGCTCAACTGGGATTTGCCGCAGTCTACCACGCGCACATCATCGGGCCCCGTACCGAACTGCGGCTTGACGCGACCAACGTCACCAACTCTCATGCGGTAGCGGCAGATGCATCGGCGCTTGAAGGCGGCTGGACGCGCAGCCTTCGGGACCGCGCAGTAATGCTCGGGATTGAGCAGGCGTTCTAGTCGCCATTGCGCTTGGGTGACGGATGAGCACAGATGTGAAAATGCACCGACTGGTAACGATCTGAGGGCAGCGGCATTCGCGTGCCACGTTCCAAGAAACCGCTGAGCCCGTTTCGCTACAGCAACTCCTCGCCCGAGGTGATCCGCCCTGCGGTGATGATGGACGGCCGCCTTCGCGTCGGCAGACCGAATGATATGATCAAAGACGGCTTCCGGGAGCGCCCTCCGCCACGCCGCACGGCCGACATTGGGGCGCAAAGCGGTCGCTCAGGTGAACGCGGCTGAATGTACGCAACGGGTCACCTGCTGGCGTTCGTTCGAAAGTCTGGAATGGGTGGAAAGCGGCCGTTAGAACGCTCTCTTCGTGAGGCGGAGGCCCGCACGTTCGGCCGAGCGGATACATGCTGTTTGGCTAGCCGTCAGGTCAGGATGGCCCACTAGCAGGCTGGCCTGACCATCACTTCCGCTTTGTAGAAAGGTGGACCCCAATCCGCACCGATCAACAATATCCTGGAGCACACTTAGAGCGTTCGGCACGAAGATTTCCGCGCCAGGCGTGCCGGGAAGGCCGCCACTTACCGAAATGTCGATCTGCCAGTCTTTGCTCTCACCCAAAACGCAAGCCTCGAACTTTTTTCCCAATCCGGGGTCGTCTCGGGCGCATGAGTCGAAGTGTGCCGGGTCCATGTTATCGATGACAGTAATGGGCGCGGACATGGCATCGTTGGAGCAAGACTGAAGCGCAAGCGCCAGTATCAGAAAACCGCTTGGTCGTGATCCAACATGCATCCCTATCAAGACTTAGCACAAGAAGGCGTTCGTCGGAATTGGTATGGGAATGTCTGCTTTGGGTGGAAAGCGGTCATTCGTTGCGTATGGTGCCACTTAAACTTGAAGTCAGCTCCGAGGGGGCGGCGGAGGAAGGGGCGGCGGTGTGGACGGACACCAGTCTCGAGGGCAGGAGCGATCCAGCCGCCGCATTTCATCGTCGATATAAATGCTCAGGTGAACCGCGGCGGAGGGCTTCGTGAGTTCTCTTGCATCGTCCACCAGTCTGAAAGTCGAGAGCAGTGAACGCGCGGCCCGAATAGTTCTGGCTTCGTTGGGCCAAACTCGTTTTGGCTCACAGTCGGCGAGCGTCTGTGTCCGGGTGACCCTGCACTCAAACCAAATGCGCAGGCTTGTCGTTGCGTCACGGGGCAAAGCTCTTGCCACTTGTAGAACCGTCGGACGCTGAGCAAGAAGAACCGGCTTGAAATCTGGAAGTGTCGCCGCGCTGAACCAACGCGCCGGAGCCGCCTCATCGGAAACATCAGGCGCGCGTATTCCAGGCTGGGAAACACACGCTGCGAGCGCAAAAAAGAAAGCAAATCCAACGCGCATTCACAGGTCATTAGCGGATCAAACAATGTCCGCAATGGGTCGAAAGCGGACATTCGACTGAATCCCCTGCAATGGCGTGGTCACTGCACTGCACGAAACACTTTCCTACAACCCTCCCGGTGTGGCTTATGCTGCTCGATGAGCCCACCTTCCCTCGACAAATCGGCCCTGCCCGATCCCGGCTATCATTGGACCACGGGCAAGATGCTCGCGTTCCTTGGTGCGCTGGCGCATTTCGGGCGGGTGGGCGAGGCGGCGCGGGCGGTCGGGATGGGGCGGCAATCGGCTTATCGCTTGCGCGCGCGGCTGGGCGAAAGCGGTGTCTTCGCGCAGGCGTGGGACAAGGCGCTGGCGGAAGGGCGCGGCAAGCGCCGGGCGCGGCGGCCCGGCCGCAAGGCGACAGCGCTGCCGACTGAACGCGACATTTTCGGGCTCGGAAAGTGACAGCGCGCCGCGCCAAAGCGACACTTGCGCCGGCAAGGCGACACGTTTGCGCCGCAAAGCGACAGAAACGCGGCCAAAGGCGACACAATTGGCGATTTGGCACCGAACCGCGTCACAAGTGTCAACCCCTCCCGCGAACGGGAGGGGTGACGGCATCAGTAGCGGTAGTGATCGGCCTTGAACGGGCCTGCCACCGGCACGCCGATATAGTCGGCCTGCTTCTGGGTCAGCTGGGTGAGCATTACGCCAAGCTTGTCGAGGTGCAGCGCGGCAACCTTCTCGTCGAGGTGCTTGGGCAGGACGTAGACGTCGTTTTTGTACTCATCGCCCTTGGTGTAGAGTTCGATCTGCGCCAGCACCTGGTTGGTGAACGAACAGCTCATCACGAAGCTGGGATGGCCGGTGGCGCAGCCCAGGTTCACCAGCCGGCCCTTGGCCAGGATGATGATCTTCTTGCCATCGGGGAAGGTGACCACGTCGGTGCCGGGCTTCACTTCCTGCCAGTCATAATTGTCGAGCGCGGCAATCTGGATCTCGGAATCGAAGTGGCCGATGTTGCACACGATGGCCATGTTCTTCATCGCCTTCATGTGCTCGGCGGTGATCACGTCCTCGTTACCAGTGGTGGTCACGAAGATGTCGCAGCGCTTGACCGCGTCTTCCATCTTGACGACTTCATAGCCTTCCATCGCCGCCTGCAGCGCGCAGATTGGATCGATTTCAGTCACCATGACGCGGGCGCCGCCATTGCGCAGCGAATCGGCCGAACCTTTGCCGACGTCGCCGAACCCGGCAACGCAGGCGACCTTGCCGGCCAGCATCACGTCGGTCGCGCGGCGGATCGCGTCGACCAGCGATTCCTTGCAGCCATAGAGGTTGTCGAACTTCGACTTGGTGACGGAGTCGTTCACGTTGATTGCCGGGAACGGCAGCTTGCCCTGCTTGGCCAGGCTGTAGAGGCGGTGGACGCCGGTGGTGGTTTCTTCCGACACGCCGTGGATCGCCTTGACGGTCTTGGTCAGGTAGCCCGGCTTGGCCTTGAGGAAGGC
>JBDSDZ010000171.1:0-10084 GCA_039920345.1 Croceibacterium sp. | reverse complement strand
GGCGCACCGCTGATCCTGTTCGGGATACCCGACAGCAAGACCGAGACGGTCCGCTATGCGCTCGAGGTGCCCAAGCTTTCCTCGCTGATCCTCAAGCATGACCTGAACGCACCGCTGGCCGGGCTCGACACGGTGCCGAAAGCGGACCGGCCACCGGTCGGGATCGTGTTCTGGTCGTTCCGGATCATGGTCGGGATCGGTTTTGCCATGCTCGGGCTCGGGCTGTGGAGCCTGCTCGCCCGCACTCGGCGCAAGCTGTATGACTGGAAATGGCTGCACCGCGCCGCGCTGGTCATGGGGCCTTCCGGTTTCGTGGCCGTCATCGCCGGGTGGGTGACTACCGAAGTCGGCCGCCAGCCGTGGACGATCCAGGGCCTGATGCGCACGGCCGATGCCGCCTCGCCGCTCGATGCGCCCGCGGTTGGCGCGTCGTTGCTGGCGTTCGTGCTGGTCTATTTCTCGGTGTTCGGATTTGGTGCGTGGTACGTGCTCAAGTTGATGGCCGCCCCGCCCAAGGCGCATGAAAGTGGCCTCGAAGACGCGCCCGTCGCCGCCGGTCTGGCTGCCGAGCCTGCCAAGCATGGGAGCGACACCTGATGGACCTGACGGTGATCTGGGCCTTCATTATCGCCTTCGCGGTGTTCGCCTACGTCGTGCTGGATGGGTTCGACCTTGGCATCGGGATCCTGTTTCCGACCTTCAAGCATGGGCCTGAACGCGACCAGGCGATGAATTCGATCGCCCCGGTGTGGGATGGCAACGAGACCTGGCTGGTGCTGGGCGGCGGCGGATTGCTGGCCGCGTTTCCGCTCGCCTATGCGGTGGTATTGCCGGCCACCTATCCGCTGATCATCGTCATGCTGCTGGGGCTGGTTTTCCGCGGCGTGGCGTTCGAATTCCGCTGGCGCGATCCGCGTCATCGGGCATTCTGGGACATGGCTTTCAGCGGCGGCTCGCTGGTTGCCGCGCTGGCTCAGGGCATGACGCTGGGTGCGCTGTTGCAAGGCATCAAGGTGGCGAACCGCGCCTATGCCGGGAGCTGGTGGGACTGGCTTACGCCCTACACCCTGCTCACGGGCCTTGGCGTGGCGGCGGGCTACGCCCTCCTCGGCGCGTGCTGGCTGGTGTGGAAGATCGAGGGCAGCGGGCAAGTCCACGCCGACAAGCTCGCCAGACGCTCCGCCGTGGTCACGCTGGCGCTGCTGGTCGCGGTAAGCCTCTATACCCCGTTCCTCGACGGGCAGTATTTCCAGCGCTGGTTCGCCATGCCGAACGTGCTGTTTGCGGCGCAAGTGCCGGTGCTGACCGCGATCGCAGCCTTCCTGCTGTTCCGGAGTCTGGCGAAGAAGCAGGAAGCGCTGCCGTTCCTCTACGCGCTGGCCATATTCCTGCTCGGCATGGCCGGGCTTGGCGTGTCGATCTGGCCCTATGCGGTGCCCGGCGCGCTGACGATCTGGCAAGCCGCCGCGCCCGAGCGGAGCCAGGTGTTCATGCTCTACGGCGTGGCCATCACCATGCCGCTGATCCTGGGCTACACGGCATGGTCGTACTGGGTGTTTCGCGGCAAAGTTGGCGAGGCCGGTTACCATTGAGCGCCACCCGCCCCCTGTGGCAGCGGCTTGCCTGGTTCGTCGGCATCTGGGCGCTGAGCGTTGCGGCACTGGGCGCGGTGGCGCTGGTGCTGAGAAGCTGGTTGCTGGGCTAGAAAAGCGTCGTCAGAAGGTAGAAGCACGCTCCTACTGCGGCCGACGCGGGGATCGTGATGACCCAGGCAATGACCACGTTCGACGCCACGCCCCAGCGCACCGCAGACGCGCGCCGGGCCACGCCAGCGCCGACAATCGAGCCGGTAATGGTGTGCGTGGTCGACACCGGGATTCCCAGCGCGGACGCTGAAAACACCACGATCGAGCCCGCCAGCGAGGCGCTGAAGCCCTGGTGCTGCGAAAGCTTGGTGATGCGCGAGCCCATCGTTTCGATGATCTTCCAGCCGCCGGTCAGGGTGCCCAGCGCGATCGCCAGGTAACAGCTGATCGCGACCCAGTGCGGGACATGGAACGGGCCCACCAGGTAGCCGGTCGAATAGAGCAGCACGGTGATCACACCCATCGTCTTCTGCGCGTCATTCAATCCGTGGCTGAGCGAGTAGGCAGCTGACGAAAACAGGTGCAGCACGCGCAGCTTGCTTTCCGCGCGCTGGGCGGTCGCGCGATGCAGCGCCCAGCTGCTTACCAGCATGATGAGCATCGCCAGCACCATCCCAAGCGCCGGCGACAGCACGATCGCGATCAGCGTCTTGTTGAGCCCGCCCCACTGGATCCCGCTGATCCCGGCATGGGCAACCCCCGATCCGATCAGGCCGCCGATCAAGGCGTGGCTGCTCGACGAAGGAATGCCCTTGAGCCAAGTGACGACATTCCAGAACATCGCTCCGACCAGCGCCCCGAACACCACCGCCGGAGTCACCAGTTCCTTGTCGATCAGGCCTTTGCCGATCGTTTCCGCCACTGCGTGCAGGCTGGGGAACAGGATGGTCAGGAAATAGGCCGCGAAGTTGAATACCGCGGCAAACAGCACCGCCCGGACCGGCGAGAGCAGCCGGGTGGCGACAACCGTGGCAATCGAATTGGCCGCATCGTGCAGCCCGTTCAGGTAATCGAACATCAGCGCCAGCACGATCAGCGCGACTAGCAGGGGAAAGGCGAGCTGGTGCATGGCCGCGCTGGCTCAGGAGTGGTCGATGACGATGCCGTCGATCTGGTCGGCGACATCTTCGAAGGCATCCACGATGCGTTCGAGGTGCTTGTAGACCTCGCGCTCGATCACGAACCGCAAGGTGTCGGTCGCGCCGTGCTGCTCCAGCGCCTGGCGCAGGCCTTCGGTATGGATCGCGTCGGCGTGGCCTTCGATGCGGACCAGCCGTTCGGTCAGTTCGTGCAACCGCGGGCCGTTGCGGCCGATGTCGCGCAGCAGCGGAATCGCCTCTGCCGTCAGGCGCGCGGCGTCCACCGTGATGGCGGCCATGTCGCGCATCTGCGGCGCGAACGTGGTGACCTTGTACAGGTCGATCGCCTGTGCGGCGGCCTGCATCTCGTCCACCGTATCGTCGAGCGCGGAAATCAGGCTGGTGATGGCGCCGCGATCAAACGGGGTGAGGAAGGTGCGCCGCACGGTCTGCAGCACTTCGCGGGTTATCTCGTCAGCATCGTGTTCGCGCTCGATGATTTCGCGGATGTGTTCTTCGGGCGCGGTACGCCCCTCACACAGCCGCGCGGTCGCTTCGGCGGCGGCGAGGATAGTTGTCGCGTGAGCCTCGAACAGTTCGAAAAAGTTACCCGTCTTGGGCAGCAGGCGTTGAAACCAGGCGAACATCGACCAGCCCCTTGTGGAGTCTCCGGACGCGCCGCGCCCACGGTTGCGGCGAACCGCGGATTGAAATTCGGATGAAGCGAACGATCGGATCAGGTCGCCAAGGTCGCTTTCGTCAACCGCGTCGGCGGCTTCGTCGAGCAGGAACCAGCGCCGGTCGCGCTCGCCCTGCTCCTTCCAGGTATCGAGCTCGGTCGTGAGCGAAAGCGGGAACACGTCGACGTCGATCATCAGTGAAGCGCCGCTGCCCTGGCGTTTGCGGTAGCGATAGCTGCCGAGCGGCACCGGGCACACCGCGCCCAGCGCGCCGGCTTCATCCTGCGCCTCGCGTGCGGCGGCTTCGTGCGGCGGGGTGCCAGCGCCGATATTGCCCTTGGGCAGCACCCAGCGGCCTTTTGTCCCGCGCGAGGTGATCAGCATCACCCGCACGCGGGCTTCGGCGGGGCTCCCCTCGATGCGGTATGGCAAGGCGGCGACCTGGCGGATTATGCGTGTCCCCAACTGCGGCGAATAACGGCGCCTCTTAAGGCGGCCCGCAGTTCGCCGCTATTTGTGACAACCGTTTGACCCCGGAAATTATCCGCCAACGGGTTCCAGGTGCATGTAGACCGCGCGTTCGTGGCTGAACGCCTTGAAGCCGAACTGGCCGTGATAACTGCCCATCCCGCTGCCGTTTACGCCGCCGAATGGCAGGCGGTTTTCGAGGTAGTGGGAGAACACCCCGTTGACGGTCACCCCGCCCGAGGAAGTCCGGTCGAGCACCTTCTGCACATTGGTCGGATTGGGGCTGTAAACGTACAGCGCCAGCGGCTTGTCGCGCGCTTCGATGTAGCCGATTACCTGATCGAGATTGTCGTAGGTCATCACTGGCAGGACCGGCGCGAAAATCTCTTCCTGCAGGATTTTCATCTGCGGGGTGACGTCGGTCAGCATCGTCGGGTGGACGGTCAGATCGGTTTCGTCCAGCTCGCCCCCGACGGCGATGGTCGCGCCTTGTGCCACGGCATCATCGAACAGCGCCCTTACCCGGGTGAAGTTGCCCTGGTTGACGATCTGGGCGATCGATTCCTTCTTAATTGCACCATCGGCATAAAGGTTTTCCGCGACCCGGGCCTTGAACCCGGCGACCAGCTGGTCCTTCTGCTCTTCGCGCACGAACACATAGTCGGGGCAGATGCAGGCCTGCCCGCCGTTGAACTGCTTGGCCCCGGCAAGATCAGCGGCGATCTTGTCGATATCGGCGCCTTCATCGATGATCACCGGCGATTTGCCGCCCAGTTCGAGCGTGACCGTGGCGAGATGCTGCGCCGCGGCCGCCATCACCAGCTTGCCCACCCGGGTGCTGCCGGTGAAGAAAATGTGATTGAACGGCAGTTCGAGCAGCGCCTGCGCCACGCCGACATCGCCTTCGAACAGCGCGACTTCGTTTTCGTCGAACACGTCGCGGATGATCTTGCCGGCGACCTTGGCCGTGGCCGGGCACAAGTCGGTCAGCTTGACCATGCAGCAGTTACCGGCGGCGACCGCGGCGGCGAGCGGGCCCATTGTCAGGCCGAGCGGAAAGTTCCACGGGCCCAGGATCAGGCAAACGCCACGCGCTTCGGGCACGATCATCGCCTTGTCGTTCGGGTTGCGCGTCGGGGTCACCTCGGTCGGCTTCATCCAGTCATCGAGGCTGTCGATGGCGAGCTGGATATTGCCCACGATGTTGAGCACTTCGGTGACCCGGATTTCGCCCTCGGGCTTGCGGGTATCCTGCTGCACGGCGGCGACGATCTCGTCAGCCCGCGCTTCGACGGATGCCTTGAGCTTGGCGAGCTTGGCGCGGCGCTGGTCGACCCCCGTTGCCTTGACGTCCCACTGATGCTCGCGCTGCAGGGCAAACACGCGCGAGATTTCGGTAGCGACATCGGTGCTGGGCATGGAATTTCCTGACTCGGATCGGGGGAATGGAAGGCTTTGTAGATCGTCATCAGGCCGTGAATTTCAAGCTCTTTCCGGACCGAGCCGAACGAGCGAGGTTGACACCTGTGACACGGTGGCCGGCGCTTTGAAAGTGCACGGCATGAGCGCTGATTTTGTCGCAATATTGCCTGATAAACTATTGAATAATCATCGCTATTTCTTGAATTCAGGCCTGAAAGCAACCGAATCGAGCCGCCAACGGCATTCCAGATCTTCGATGTCGAGGCTATCGGGGTCGAACCCTTCAGGCGGCACGGCCCCGATCACTTCGGCGCGGATGAAGCGTCCGGTTTCGCGCAACAGGATTTTCGATCCCGGAAACCGCGCCCTGAGCGCTTTGGCGATGCCCTTGGCGTCTGCCGCCAGGCTATCATCGCCCAGTTCGTGCGGAATCCCGTCAGTCAGTTCCGAAGTGGCCACCTTCAGCGCGCGCCAGCCATCCCAGATGATGCTGGCGGCAATCACGATCGCGGCCGCCGCATCCATCCACCACAGCCCAAACCCAATTCCCGTCACGCCGATGATGCCGGCAATACCGGTCTGCCAGTTGGCCTTGTTCATCTTGGCATCGGTGTGGATCAACTTATCGCGCAGCCGCTCTGCCAGGACGAGTTCCTTGCGCCCGATGATATACGGCGGGATGCAGGCATAAGCCTGCGCCGCCAGCATGAACCAGCCGAGCCAGACGTCGCGCCCCAGCAGGCGCACCGTGCCGATGGTCACGTGCTGCCCGCTGATCAAGGCCATCACGGCGTCCTTGAGCAGGTACAGCCCGACTGCCGACAGCGCCACCGCGGCGATCATGAAGCCGAGCCCGTTGGCCCGGTCATAGCCATACTGGAAACGCTTGTTCGGCCCGCGCCGTTCAAACCGCTCAGCTACGAGAAACGCAATCGGCGGGGCGAGCCCGAGCAGGTCTTCGACCCACGCGGTCTTCATCGCCTGGCTCGATCCCATCGCAAAACCGAGCGTCGCGACGTACGTGATGGTCCAGAAGATGTTCCACTTTTCGAGCCGCACCGCGGCCTTCATGTCCTCGCGGATCTGGTGTGGATGTCCGGCCAGCTCGGTCATGAGCGCGGACTTGCGGTTGCGCTGCGGATTTCGTGTTCGAGCAGGCCGATCCAGCAGTTTTCACCGTTCGCGGCAGCCGGCGCGAGGCCAAACTGGTGATGGCCAACCGCCCGGTGATCGAGCGGTTCGAGGACCGCAACGGTTTCAATCCACGGCGTGTCGTCGGCAAACTCGCCGATGACGAGATCGAGCCCGCCCTCTTCGAGCCGGGCCAGTTGCGCTTCGGCGGGCGCCATGTCGATGGTCGCGCGCGCGCCGGTTACATGCTCGATCCGCGCAATGAATTGCTGCGCCTTCGCCTGCTGCCCGGGACGTAGCTCGGCCAGGCCGACGCGAACCACATGGCTTTGTTCGATGCGATCGAGCGTACCGTCGATATCGCGCGGATATGTACTGCACGAAGCCATGGTGACGCAGCCCAGGGCAATCCACACTCGCACAGGGCTCAGTCCCCCATTCCGGCGCATGTCTGGCGACTTTGCCAACTGGCTGGTACGCGCAAAGGCCTGATCGAGTGCCGTTAGCGTCCGCCGCCGCCGCTACGTGCGGGCGGGGTTGCGGCGGCTGCCGGGCGCGGCGGCGGTGCCGGGCGGTCGTTGGCGGCCGGATCGTAATCGAACTGCTGCGCGAACCGGGCGCGATCGTCCGCTTCGGCCGATACTTCGGGCGTCTCGCCGCGGGCGATCTGCTGGCGATACGCGCGCGAGGCGGTGATGTAGTTTCGAATCTGCACATCGCCTTCATGGCAGGCGTATTCGAAGAATTCGTAGCTGTCGTCGCGCGCCCATTCGAGGCGGGCGGTCCACGGCGCGGTGAACACTTCCGGATCGGAGTAGGTGACTTCGTAAGTCATCGAATTTGGCCCGGTCATCGTCAGCCGTTCGACCGTCCTGGCCTTGGTGCTGGTCGGGATGGTGTTGAACGGCGGGACGTTCTGGCTCGCCATGTTGAGCGGCGAGGCGGCACGCGCGACGATGTCGTGCGACACGCTGTCACCGCTCTTGATGTTGGTCGTCTCGATGACCAGCGTCTTGCCTTCCCAATGGCCCACGCCATTACCCATCCACGCTTCGACCGGGGCCGGCCAGTGCTTGGGATCGCCGGTCCTGATCGGGATCACCCGGTTGCCGAGCATTTCGAGGCTGATCACCACGTAACCGGGTGACTGGAAAATGCGCACGCCGTTGTTGTAGCGGAACGGGAACATCGAGGCCGGGAAACCGCGCGAGACGCAGCGGTCCCAGCTGTCGAAATCGTCCACCCAGTCATAATACTGGCCCGGTACCCAGCCCGAACGGCCCGCCTTGTAGAGCGCTTCGGCCTGCGGGGTCAGCGGCGGCAGCTGCCCGTCAGCCGGGCTCACAAGCATCGAGGTACGGTGGCCGAGCGAGGAATTCCGGATGAAGTCCGCCAGCCCTTCGGTGCCGGGCGAACCGACGCCGTTTTCCGAGGCGGCGGCAAAGCTGCCGTCCGACCGTTCGGCGGCAGCCAGGCGGCGGGCGAACTCTTCATCGGTCAGCCACACGCGGTTGCCGAACACCTTGGGTCGCTGAACCAGCAGGCGCATGTTGTTGAGGTATTCGTACTGGTAGGTGTGGCTGAAGTTGTAATCGCCCCACGCCGTCTTGTCCGGCGTATAATCGGTGGGGATCGGGGGCAGCTGGGTCAGGTCGGCCGGGCGGGCTTGTGCCAAAACGGTGGTGGGGGCCGCAAGAACGGCGGCAACTGCGGCGATGGCGCAGGCGGCCGTGGCAAAGCGTGATCCAAGTTTGCGCGGCATGTGGTGGGCTCCCTCTCAAGACTTGTTTGAGCCCGGTCTAAAGCGATTCGCGCCGGCAGGCCAGTGTTCGTTGACTCCGTCCGTGCACTAGGCGGGAACGACGCGCGCGGCGGTCCATTTGATTGGCAAACCCCCTTTTTGCGGAGCCACCCATGTCCCTGTTTTCCAGCACGCCCGAAGATGCCGTCGACAAGCTCAAGGCCGATCATGATGCGGTCGAAGACATGCTCGACCGCATCAAGGACGCGGCCCCGGCAGAAAAGCTTAAGCTCGGCGTGCGGCTGGCCAACATGCTCAAGATCCACATGGAGCTGGAGGAAGAGCTGTTTTACCCGGCGCTGCGGCGCCATGGCGGTAAAAAGGCCAAGCTCGATGAAGGCCTGGTCGAACACGACACCGCCAAGATCATCGTCAACGACGTGCTCGACGCGCGCAACACCAAGGACAACGTGATCGCCAAGTTGCAAGTGCTCGGCGAACAGATGGTCCATCACCAGGACGAGGAAGAAGAAAAGGGCGGCATCTTCGACCAGGCGCGCGAGAGCGATCTCGACCTTGTGGCGATGCTGCAAAAGATGCTGGTGCGCGAAACCGAATTGAAAGCCGAGCTCAAGGACGATGGCGATTTGCCGACAGCCGAGCCGAGCAAGATCCACATCGCCGCGTCGGAGTAAGGCGCGGGGCCTAGCCGCCCCTGAGCAGTTGAACGCCCCAGTCACGATCGAAAAGGTACAGTAGTACCCGCGCCGCCTCGCCGCGCTCGCCGGTCAGGCCGCCGTCGCGTTCCACCAGCAGCCGCGCGTCATCGTGCGCCAGCGGCAGCAGGCGCTGAATCTGCTCAAGGTCGGCCACGCGGAACGGGGTGTCGCCCGACTGGCGCGTGCCGAGCAGTTCGCCGCCGCCGCGCAATGCGAGGTCTTCTTCGGCCAGCCGGAACCCGTCCTGCGTTTCGCGCATCAGCGCCAGCCGCTGGCGGCCGACTTCGCTCAATGCCTCGCCGCGCAGTAGCAGGCAGACCGACTTGCCGCTGCCGCGCCCGACCCGGCCGCGCAACTGGTGCAACTGGGCCAGGCCAAAGCGTTCGGCCTGCTCGACTACCATCAACGTCGAATTGGGCACATCGACCCCGACTTCGATCACCGTGGTCGCCACCAGCAACTGCGCCGCGCCCGAGGCAAAGCGCGCCATCGCGGCGTCTTTGAGCTCGGGCTTGAGCTGGCCGTGGACCAGCGCCACGGTATCGCCGAAACGCGCCTTGAGCGATGCGAAGCGCGCTTCGGCTGCGGCCAGATCCTGGCTCTCGTCCTCGCTGCCGCGCACCATCGGGCACACCCAATAAGCCTGCGCCCCGCTCTCAAGGTGCCGCGCCAGGCCATCGACAACATCGGCCAGCCGATCGAGCGCGACCACGCGGGTATCAATCGGCTGGCGGCCCGGGGGCATTTCGTCGAGCCGGCTGACGTCCATCTCGCCATATTGCGCCAGCGTCAGCGTGCGCGGAATCGGCGTTGCGGTCATCGCCAAACAATGCGGGGTGACCTTGCCCTTCTGGGTTAGCAACAGCCGCTGGCTGACCCCGAAGCGATGCTGTTCGTCGATCACCACCAGCGCGAGGTTGCGATAGCTGACGGTGTCCTGGAAAATCGCATGGGTGCCGACCACGATGTCGATGCTGCCATCGAGCAGTCCCATCAGGATCGATTCCCGCGCGCGGCCTTTGTCTCGCCCGGTCAGCAGCGCGATGGTCACCCCCGTCGGACCAGCCAGCGCGCGCAGCGTATCATAGTGCTGGCGGGCGAGGATTTCGGTCGGCGCCAGCATGGCCGCTTGCGCTCCGCCTTCCACCGCCAGCAGCATCGCTTCGAGCGCCACCACCGTCTTGCCCGATCCGACATC
>JBDSDZ010000170.1:0-2519 GCA_039920345.1 Croceibacterium sp. | reverse complement strand
GGCAAGCGTGCGTCGAGGCGCGGGTGATCGGTGCGCAGAGTCTGGCCGCCAACGAGGATCGCGTCGGCACGGGCGCGTTCGCGGTGGACGTGGGCACGGGCCGGCTCGCCGGTGATCCACTTGCTGCTGCCATCGGCCCGCGCAACGAAGCCATCGGCGGTCAGGGCCAGCTTGAGCGTGATCTGCGGACGTTGCTCGGTTTTCTGGAGGAGGTAGCCGGCGAGGCTGGCGCGGCAGGCGTCATTGTGCGCCAGATCGACCTCGACGCCGGTTTCGCGCAGCGCGCCGATGCCTTGCCCCGCGGTGCGTGGGTCGGGGTCGGTTACGCCCACCACCACCCGCGCCAGCCCGGCCTTGGACACGAGATCGGCGCACGCGGGCCCGCGCTGGCTGCGATGGGCGCAAGGTTCGAGCGTGACGTAAAGCGTGGCGCCGCGCGCGGCTTCTCCGGACTGTGCCAGGGCTACGGCTTCGGCGTGGGGCCGTCCGCCCGGCTGGGTCCAGCTGCGCCCGATGACGACGCCATGCTTGACGATGATTGCACCGACGGCGGGGTTGGGGCGGCTTAGCGGCCGGGCGCGTTCGGACAGGCTGGCGGCCGCGGCCAGCCAACGCGCGTCGTCGTTATTGCGCACTCGGGGCTGCGGAAGGCGGGGTGGCAAGGGGAACAGCACGGCGCGCCTTGGCGGCTTCTTCCGCCGCGCGCTTGCGCGCAATGTCGGCTTCCATCGCGTCGACATCGATGCCGGTTGCGCGGCCGAGCGCACGGTAGCCGGCCTTGACCCGCTCTTCCGCCGCGGCCTCTTCGGCGTGGCGGACGTCCTGCAGCTTCTGGTTCTCGAGGTTGGTGGCCTTGATTTCGGCGTCGCTGCGGCCGGGTGCGAAGGTGCTGATGTAGGTAATCTTGGGCTTGCGCGGCTCCGCCGTCTGGCTTTCGGGGATGAACAGCATCATCAGCGCAAACGTGGCCGCAACCGAGACGCCCAGCACTTGCCAGCGATACGGGTTGGGCGCCCGCCATTCGTTGACGAGGTCGGAAATCGCGCCCTTGGGCGAAACGCGGCGCCAGTACTTCATGGATGGCAAGATAGGCGTTTGGCGCCCGCTTCGCCAGTGCGGTCAGTAATAGTCGACCCGGATGGCGATGCGGCCACGGAAATTGCCGCCGCGTGCGCCGTGGCTGCTGATGCGCGCGCCGAAGGCAAAGCTGAGCTGGCCGTACTGGTCGAGCATCGCCACGGGCGGCAAGTCGGTGACAAAGTCGGTCAGTTCGGCTTCGGCCCCGTCAGGGCTGCGCAACATCACTTTGGGCGGCATTTCGATCCGCACCGGGCGCAGCGGCTGGCCGGTAATCCTGGCGCGGCCCTGGTAGGACAGGCCGCCGAGGTCGATCATGTTCGGCCCGACGCGATTTTCACCGGCCTGGTCGATCTGCGCTTCGCCATCGTCCTTGCCGCGCAGCGCCAGGCGGCTGAACTTGATCCCGCTTTCAACCGCGATGTGCAGCGGCTGTTCGCCGCTTGCGGGACTGTCGCCCAGGCACAAGTCGCACGCCGGCCCGTCCGCAACCGAGGGGGTTGCGGAAGCCAGTGCGATTGCCGCAAGCAGGAAATGTCCCATGCGGTTCATGCGCTAAGTATCGGCGGTTACGGTTAATGTCCGGTTAGCTTAACCGAAGGCGGCGTAGAGCCCGCGTCCTTCGCGCCGCAGCCAGTCGTCGGCCTCGCCAAGCTCGCCTTCGAACAACTCGGCCAGCAAGGCGCGAAAAGCGGGCGAATGGTCGAAGTGCACCAAGTGCGCGACTTCGTGCGCCACGACCGATCGGCGCACTGCATCGGGCGCCTGCACCAGCCGCCAGTTGAGCCGGATGCAGCCTTTACCCGAACACGATCCCCAGCGGCGGTTGGCGCGCGACAGGCGCAAGTCCGGCACTGCCTGGTCGGCGCTGGTGCAATAGTGCGCCAGGTCCTCGCCCATCAGGCGCAACGCTTCGCTTTCAAGCCAGCGGCGGACCCGAGCGGGCACCGTTTCTGCCGGGCCGCCGAGGCGCAGCTGGCTATCCACCAGCGCTGGCTTGCGCGGCAGGCTGGCCCGCCACTCGATTTCCACCGGATGTCCGCGGTACATGACCGTTCCGCCGACTTCGGGCGGGGCCACGCGAGGGACTGCGGCAAGCTGGCATTCGAGCCATTCGATCCGTTTGCTCGCAAACACTACTGCATCGATCGTCCGGCCCCATTGCGGCAAGGTGATGTGCACTTCGCTGCCGTCGGGCGCCAGCCGCATGGTCAGCCGTGTGGCGCGCGCATGGCGGCGGATGGCGAGCGGCAGCACACGGTCGCCAACTTGTACGCTCGGCGCTTCGCGCTCGCGGCGCAGCCAGTCGATCATCGGCGCTTCTTTCCGGGCTCGTCCCATTCGACGATGTGGTGTTCCAGCGGGCCAGCATCGTCTTCGCCAATCACGCGCCCGGCGACGCACGCCCCGGCCTCGATCATCGCGTCATGGCTGCCGGTGAG
>JBDSDZ010000169.1:0-2707 GCA_039920345.1 Croceibacterium sp. | reverse complement strand
CGCGGTTTGCCGTTGAGGCGCACGCTGACCTGGGTGCCGAGTTCGACCTTGTCGCCCGAGGGGACGGGGGCCAGCTCCGCCGTGATCTGGCGGGTGTTCCAGTAGCGCAAGTCGCGCTGGAGCGCGGCCCTGATCACGGGATCGGCCGCGGCGGGGTCGGGGGTGCGGGCAAGCTCGGCCGCCAGCTCGGCCTCGAGATCGGCAATCCGCTGCGCGATCAGCGCCAGGCCGCGCGCGGTGACCCGGTTGGGGCCCGCGGGCAGGGGGAGCTCGAACTTCGGCTCCAGGTGCTCCTCGTCACTGTCACGGCGGAAGGCGACGCTCATTGCTTTAGTCCCTCAGGCGCCGGGCGCCGCCCATCCGGGCGGCTTGGCTACGCGGCATAAGCCGCGGCGGCCGTTTGGCCTTGCGGGTTTGCTAGGCGCAAACCCGGGATTTGTTTAGTCCCTCCGTTCTGGCGCTCGTTTTTGGGTTTGGGATTTTGTGCGCCCACCCCCGGCCCCTCCCGCAGGCGGGAGGGGGGTTAGATTCCGTCGTCTTTTAGGGTGATTATGCGGTGGCTGGCGGGGAGTTGGGGTTTGGCTTCCTCGTCTGGCTGGCCTTGCATCTGTTTGAACCATTCGGGTGGCTCTTCGATTTCGACGGTGCCGTTGCGCTGGTGTTCGGCCTCGCGCGCGGCGTTGGCGGCCACGGCGCGGTCGTAGAGGTGGCGGTAGCCGTTTTCCGCATCCAGCGCGGCGAGGCGCCGGTATTCCTCGAACGCGGCGCGGGTGGCGTCGCTCATGTTGTCGCGGCGGCGCTGGGCCATCTTGTCGAGCTTGGCATCGATGCTGGCCAGCAGCGCGTCTTCCTCCTGGTAGGTCTTCGCGGCGCGTTCGCGTTCCCACTCCTTGCGCCATTCCTGTTTCATCCGCGCGAGGGTGTGCCGGTCGATCGCGCTGAGGCCGCGCGCGCCGCCTTCGGCGAACCGTTCGGGGGCGCGGTTCCTCAGCATGAACATCAGCAGCCGGTCGTTGTACTTGGTGCGGGTGCCGACCAGCTTGCCGTAGGAGAACACCGGCACCTCGACCCCGTTGAGCGCGCGGTCCATGGCGACGTCCTCGATCCGTTCGACCCCCTTGTCGAGCGCGGCGCGCCAGGCGGCGGCGAATTCCTCCGCCCCGGGCTGGCGGCGCAGCTGGTAGGCGCCTTCGGGGGCCATGCCGACGCTGCCCGCCGCGTGGCGGACCGAGCCGGTGTCGGCCAGCGCCTCGATAAACCCGCGCTGACGCTCGGGCGTCCACCCGTCATGCCGCGCGCATTGCCGCGGGACGGGGGTGAAGGGCGCTCCTTCGACAGGCTCAGGACGAGCGGGGGCGGGCGAATCGGCCATCGCCACCCGGTTGCCTCAGCCGGGGGCGTGTAGGAAAATGAAAAATGCTCGGTCGGCCCGCCGACCGCAAGGCCGAACGGCCGCCCGAGCTTATGCGAGGCAAGCCTAAGCGGGCGGATGCCCGCGCCGGCGTTTGAGGCTCAACACATCAGGGCTTCACCGCGCTGACCAGCGAGTAATACCCGCTGCCGCTGCGCTGCGCCTGCACTTGCGTGAAGCCGGCGCTTTCGAGGATGTCGCGGAATTCGGGGAGCGAGTATTGCTTGCCGAGCGTGCCGATCAGCATCAGCAGGCTGAAGCTGGCGGCCTGCCACGGGCCCGCGCCGTCGTCGTCCATCAGGATCTCGTTAAGGAAGATGCGCCCGCCGCCGGGCAGCGCGTCGAAGCTCTTTTTGGCGAGCAGGCGGTTGGTTTCGTCCGACCAGTCGTGGAACACGTTGGCGAAGAAGTGCGCGTCGTGCCCCGTCGGCCAGGCTTCGGTGAACATGTTGACCGCGGCGGTGCCGACCCGGTCGGACACCCCGGCGCGCGCCGCGTAGTGCCCCGCTTCCTCGGCCATCGCGGCGAGATCGGCGAGGGTCACCTGCATCCCCGGATTGGCCTTGGCAAACTCGATCCCATAGACGCCCGAGCCGCAGCCCACGTCCATCAGCCGCTTCACCGTTGAGAATTCGGGCAGCACGGAAACTCCGCGCGCGGGCCCCTGGCTGTGCGCATGCATGAAGCAGGCGATGCGCTGGGCGGCTTCCGCGCTCATTTCGCCGCGTTCCCATTCGGGCGCGCCGGAGTCGAACCCGGAGGGACGCTTGCCGGTCTTCATCGCTTCGAGCAACTGGCCGTGGAGCGGACTGCGATCGCGGGAAGTCAGCAGGAACCCGCCCCAGTAGCCTTCCGCGTCAGGATGCAGCCAGGTGCGCGCGGCGGGCAGGGCGCGCCACTTGCCCTCGTGCCTCTCCAATAGCTCGGACGACGCCAGCGCGGCTAGCAGGATGCCCAGCGCATGAGGATCGAGCCCGAGGCTGCCGGCAAGCTGGTCGGTGGTCAGCGCGCTATCGGACAGCGAACGAAAAATCCCCAGCTCATCCGCCACCGACGCCGCGGGCAGGCGGAACTGCGATTCCCACATGTCCCAGATTACGCGGTCGTCGCTCGTCGGCGGCAAATGGCTCATCGCGGTAACTCTCCCTGTTATGGGAAGCGATGATAAGGCGGGCGCGCGGCTTGGCTAGTGCGGACGTGCGCTCAATTGGCGGCGATCGCCCGGCGCGCGCATTCCTGCAGCTTGCGCAGCGAGGCGTCGGCCAGTTCGAGGTTGGTCGACATCACCGCCTGCCG
>JBDSDZ010000168.1:0-8335 GCA_039920345.1 Croceibacterium sp. | reverse complement strand
CCCATCCGGTCGAGCACATCGACCCGGGCGGCATTGGCGAAGATGGCGTTGAAGCCCTCGCGCTTGGAGCGCGCAACCAGGTCAGCGTCGGAATCGATCGCCACATAGGGTTGGCCGTGGCGCGCCAGCATCTGCGCCACCAGCCGCCCCACGCGCCCGCAGCCGACGATGATCGCCGGCGGCTCGCCGGTTTCGCTGCTAACGTGTTGCTGGTCGTCGGGCAGCGGCTCGACCTGCCGCGCCACTACCCGGCCGAGCCGCGCCAGAAGCGGCGTAATAGTCAGTCCGATAGCGGTGACGATCTGCCAGAATTGCGCGGTGCCGGGCTGGATCAGGAACGCGCTGGTCGCGGCGGTAAGCACGATCAGGGTGGTTTCCGACGGGCTCGCCATCAGGATGCCGGTCTCGACCGCGATCCCGCGCCGCGCGCCCATCATCCGCAGCAACACGCCGGTAACCACGGCCTTGAGCGTGAGCACGCCGACCACCGCGATGGCGATCTGGCCCAAGTTGTCCCAGATCGTGAACAAGTCGATCCCCATGCCCACGGTGATCAGGAACACCCCCAGCGCGAGGCCTTTGAACGGCTCCATGATCCCTTCGACTTCGGAATGATATTCGGTCTCGGCGATCAGCAGGCCCGCCAGCAAGGCGCCGACGATGGGAGATAGGCCGACCAGCGACGTCGCCAGGCTGGACCCGATGACCACCAGCAGCGAGGCGGCCAGGAACAGCTCCGGGCTCTTGGTCCGGGCGGCCTGCGCGAACAGGCGCGGCAAGGCGAAACGGCCGATCACCATCATCGCCAGCACCACCAGCCCGCCCAGCCAGATCGTGTCGAACAGCCCTTCCATCCCGTCGCTGCTGGCATAAGGAGCGAGCGCGCCGAGCACGAAGATGATCGGCACAATCGCGATATCCTCGAACAACAGCATCGACAGCGCCGCGCGCCCCACCGCGGTTTGCGTGCCGGCAATCGGCAGCACCAGCGCAGTGGACGACAGGGCAAGCGCCAGCCCGAGGCCGAGCGAGCCGGTCCAGTATTGCCCGAGCATCGAGAGGAACACGCCGAGCAGCCCGGCGCTGATCGTCAGTTCCAGCGCGCCGAGCCCGAACACCAGCTTGCGCATGGTCCACAGCCGGTTGAACGACAGCTCCAGCCCGATGGTGAACAGCAGCAGCACGATGCCAAATTCGGCAAACGGCGCCAGGCCTTCGGGGTCGGTGATCGTGATATAGGTCAGCCATTCCTGCTGGTAGACCAGCCGGCCCAGCCCGAACGGCCCGACCAGCAGCCCGATCAGGATAAATCCGATCACCGGGGTGATGCGGAAACGGGCAAACACGGGGATGACGATGCCCGCGGCACCGAGTATCACCAGCGCATCGGACATCGTGGTGGAGAGTTCGGCGCCATGCATCGTGTACCTATGTCAGACGGCCAGTGAGTGCGGCAACGCCTGATATTGGGCATGATGTCCTAATCGTCGGCGGCGGACCCGCCGGGATGATGGCCGGCGTGCTGCTGGCCCGCGCCGGGGTCAGCGTGTGCGTGCTGGAAAAGCATGCTGACTTCTTCCGCGATTTCCGGGGGGACACGGTCCACCCCTCGACGATGGCGATCCTCGACGAGCTCGGCTGGTTGCAGGCGTTCCTCAAGCGGCCGCACAACCGGCTCGACCATGCGGAAATCTGGTACAACCAGCACCGGCTGGTGGCAGGCGACCTGTCGCACCTGCACATGCCCGCGCCGTTCATCGCCATGATGCCGCAATGGGAGTTTCTCGACTTCCTGCGTGACCAGGCCCGGGCGCTGCCCTCGTTTGCCCTGCGGATGGAGGCCGAAGCGGTTGAGCTGATCGAGCAGGAAGGGCGTTACAGCGGGGTCAGGCTGGCGGATGGCGAAGTGCTTCAGGCGGGCAAATTGGTGCTGATGTGCGACGGGCGCGATTCGATCGTGCGCCAGGTCCTGCCGGTCGAATCGCTTGGCGTTCCGATCGACGTGTTCTGGTTTGCGATCCCGAAGGACCAGGCCGGCAGTGCCTTGCGCGGGGTTATCGTGGGCTATCGTATGTTCGTGCTGATCGACCGCGGCGATTACTGGCAATGCGCGGCAGTGATCGCCAAGGGCGGGGCCGAGCAGGTCAAGGCGCGCGGTATTGAGGCCTTTCGCGACGACGTGCGCAGCGCCTTGCCCGAACTGAACAACATCGAGGCAGCACTGCCGGACTGGGACGCAATCAAGCTGCTGTCAGTCTCGCTCGACCGGCTGACCGAATGGTCGCGGCCCGGCCTGCTGGCGATTGGCGATGCGGCCCACGCGATGAGCCCGGTGGGCGGCATCGGCATCAACCTGGCGATCCAGGACGCAGTGGCGACGGCCAATATCCTCAGCCGTTCGCTGGCGCGGGGGCAGAACGTCGATTCGCTGCTGCCCGCGGTGCAGAAGCGGCGGCTGTGGCCAACGCGGGTCATCCAGGGGCTACAACGCGCCGCGCACGAGCGTGTCTTGCAGCCGCTGATCGAAGGGCGCGCCAGCGTGCCGGCCGATCCGCCTTTGCTGCTGCGATTGCTCGACAAATACCCGCTGTTGCGGCGCCTTCCGGGGCACTTCATCGGGCACGGCGTGCGGCAGGAACAAGTCCGCTCGCCCGAAGCGTTGCGCTAGCCGCCGCCGGGGCCGCCGCGGGTCTTGGGGACCGGGCCGCTCGGTTCCGAGCCCGCTACCGAGCCTTCTTCCCACTCGATGCGGTAGAGGTCGAACCGCCGGTCAGCCAGGTTGCGTACCGTGCCTTCGGCCCGCGCCCATGACAGGTCGGCCAGGTTGACGTCGCTGATCGTGAGCGTTTCGACGTTCTCGGTCGCTTCGGCGGCAATCCCGTCGCGCGCGAAGGGGAAATCGCACGGCGTCAGGATGCAGCTTTGGGCGTACTGGATGTCCATGTTGCCGACGTTGGGCAGGTTGCCGACATTGCCGGCCATGACCACGAAGCACTGGTTTTCGATCGCGCGGGCCTGCGCGCAGTACCGCACGCGCATATAGCCCTGGCGGCTGTCGGTGCAGAACGGCACGAAGATGATCCGCGCGCCTTCATCGACCAGCCGCCGGGCCAGTTCGGGAAACTCGCTGTCGTAGCAGATCAGCACCCCGATGGGGCCGCAGTCGGTCTGGATGACGTCGATCGAATCGCCGCCCTTGATGTTCCACCAGTAGCCTTCGTTGGGGGTTGGGTGGATCTTCTCCTGCTCGTGGATCGAACCATCGCGCAGGCACACATAGGCGACGTTGTGGATGTCGCCGTCGTCCATCCGGGTGGGGTGCGAACCGCCGACGATGTTGATGTTGAAGCGCAGCGCCATGTCCGACAGTGCCTGCTTGATCCGCGGGGTGAAGCGGCTGAGCGCCTCGATCGCCTCGATGGGGGAGAGTTCCTTCTCCTCCGCACTCAGCAGCATCAGCGTGAACAGTTCAGGAAAGACGATGAAGTCTGCCCCGTAATCGCTCGCCACGTCGACGAAATATTCGACCTGGCCGATGAACTCGTCGAAGTCCTTCACCGCGCGGGCCTGCAACTGGCAGGCAGCGATGCGCACGCTTTCGACCCCGCGCGGGACGCTGAACTGCGGCGATTCTTCCTGGTTCACGAACGGATTGCGCCACACCATGTGGACCGCGTTGCCGCGCGACAGCTTGTCTTCGGGCAGGTACCGTTCGAGCACCCCGATCGGTTCGAATCCGTTGGCAAGCTGGAAGCGCAACACCGGATCGTGCAGCTTCCCGGCCATCACCTGGTCGAGATAATCCTGCGGCCCCTCCACCTTGCGCCAGAAGCGGTTGAGGTTGGGCATCCGTCCGCCGAACACGATCCCGCGCAGCTCCAGGTCTTCAGCCAGCGCGCGCCGTTCTTCGTACAGGCGGCGGCCGATGCGGGTGCCGCGCACCTTGGGATCGACGCACATTTCGTAACCGTAGAGCCAGTCGCCGGTCGGATCGTGGCGCGAGCCGAAGCCGTTGCCGGTGATCTCGTCCCAGCTATGCGGTCGCAGCGCCTTGTCGCCGGCAATGCGCATCGAGGCGCAGTACCCGACCAGCTTGCCGTCGAGGATGGCGACGAAGCACCCGGGCGGAAAGTTGTTCAGCTGCCCGCGGATTTCGCCCAGCGTGTAGGGCGCAAAGTTATCGTACACCCGGCGCACCAGCGCAGCGATGCGGTGGACGTCGCCCGTCTCGGCCTGGCGGACTTCGAGACGGGCCTTGCTCATCGCGTCAGGCCCAGCTGGCCATCTCCGTTTCGAGATTGGCGACGATGGCGGCGAAGAACTGCTCGGTCGTCATCCACGCCTGGTTGGGGCCGATCAGCAGCGCCAGATCCTTGGTCATCTTGCCGCTTTCGACGGTTTCGATGCAGACCTTTTCGAGCGATTCGGCGAACTTCACCACGTCGGGCGTGTTGTCGAACCGGCCGCGATAGATGAGGCCCCGGGTCCACGCGAAGATGCTGGCGATCGGGTTGGTGCTGGTCGCCTTGCCCTGCTGGTGCTGGCGATAGTGGCGGGTCACGGTGCCGTGCGCGGCTTCGGCTTCTACCGTCTTGCCGTCGGGCGTCATCAGCACGCTGGTCATCAGGCCGAGGCTGCCGAAGCCCTGTGCCACCTGGTCGGACTGCACATCGCCGTCGTAATTCTTGCACGCCCAGATAAACTTGCCGCTCCATTTGAGCGCGCTGGCCACCATGTCGTCGATCAGGCGGTGTTCGTAAGTGATGCCGGCTTCGGCGAACTTGGCCTTGAAGCCTTCGGTCTCGAACACGTCCTGGAACTGGTCCTTGAAGCGCCCGTCATAGGCCTTGATGATCGTGTTTTTGGTCGACAGGTACAGCGGCCACTGCCGGTCGAGCGCGTAGTTCATGCTCGAACGGGCGAAATCGCGGATCGAATCGTCGAGGTTGTACATCGCCATGGCGACGCCGGAGGACGGGAACTGGAACACTTCGCGGTCGATCACTTTGCCGTCATCGCCTTCGAACACCAGCCGCAGCTTGCCCGGGCCGGGGACGAGGAAATCGGTCGCGCGGTACTGGTCGCCAAAGGCATGGCGGCCGACCACGATCGGATCGGTCCAGCCGGGGATCAGCCGGGGGACATTGGAAATGACGATCGGTTCGCGGAAAATCGTGCCACCCAGGATGTTGCGGATGGTGCCGTTGGGCGAGCGGTACATCGCCTTGAGGTTGAATTCCTCGACCCGCTGCTCGTCAGGCGTGATCGTGGCGCATTTTACGCCCACGCCATGTTGCTTGATCGCGTTGGCGCAATCGATGGTGATCTGGTCATCGGTCTCGTCACGCATCTCGACCGAGAGGTCATAATACTTGAGGTCGATGTCGAGGTACGGGAGGATCAGCTGTTCGCGGATCCATTGCCAGATAATCCGCGTCATTTCGTCGCCATCGATTTCAACGACGGGGTTAACGACCTTGATCTTCGCCATGCGGGTGGAGTCCTGACTGCTGAGTGCTGAGAGAATGCCGGACCCTTACGAAGCGCTGCGCACCTGTGCAAGGTTAGCCTCGGGCGCAATCCGGCTGAGCTGCATCAGCGCGCTCACTATTGGCGGAAAGCGGACGGCGAGGGCGAGGCCGAGCCGCGCCGCGAGGGGACGTTCGGCGAGCGTCCAGGCGAGGCGGGCCGTGCGCACCGGGCCGGCGGCGCGGACCGCGAATTCGCGCTGGTATGCCGGCGCCGCCGCCGCGCCGCGTTCAAGCCAGTGCCGCGCTGCCGCAGTGCCGCTCGCCACCGCGATGGAGATCCCTTCGCCTGCAAGCGAAGGAATGACCGCGGCCTGGTCACCGAGCCGGAACAGGCCGGATGGGGTGGTGCGGGCGATCCAGCCGTAAGGCACCGAACCGACGGTATCGACCTCAGCCGCGCGCCAGTCAGCGCCGAGCCGTTCGGCAAAGGCCGGATTGGCCTCGGCCAGCCGGGCGAGCAGTTCTTCGGGGTCGCCCCCGGCGGCGGCCAGCCGCGATTTTCGCACCGCCAGGCAGACGTTGGTGCTGCCGCCTTCCTGTTGCACGATCCCGGCATAGCCATGGTCGAACAAGTGCAGCTCGATCCGTCCTTCGAGGAGTGCGCGCCGCGCTGCTGAAGGGGGCAGGCGCAAGCGCAACCCCAGCGCCGGATCATGCGCAACCCGGGGCCGGGCGAGTCCGCGCAGATCGTGCTTGCCGGTGGCAAGAAACAGGCCGTCGCCAGTCCATGTCCGCTCGCGCCCGAACACGGCGCTGCCTTCGATGCCGCGCGCCGTGTCGATGGCCAGCCGGGTACCAAGCGCCACCGCGCGGGCGCGCAAGGCGGTATCGAGCGCGCGGCGCGACAAGCCATACGCGGTTGCGGGCAGGGCCAGGGTGACTTCGCGGCGGCCCGCGAACAGCGCCAGCCGCTCCACCCGGTGCGCCCCGAGCGCAGCCGGATCGACTCCCAACGCGCCCAATTGCGCGGCGGTGCGCCAGCTCAGGAACCCACCGCACAGCAAATCGCGAACATCGGCGTCGCGGTCGAGCAGGACCGGCTCGGCCCCGGCCTGCGCCAGCCCAATCGCCGCCGCGCACCCGGCCGGCCCGGCACCAAGGATCAGCGGCGCCATCAGCGTAGCCGCTCGACGCACAGGCGGAACGGAAACCAGCGCTGGACTTGCGCGGCACCAAGACCCTCGCTGTCCAGCAACACGCGCCATTCAGCCGGGCGATAACTGCGCGCAATCGAGGTATGCCCGTCGGCGCGCACGATTGGATGCCAGCCCATCGTTCGCGCCAGCACCGGCCAGCCAAGATACGACAGCGTGTGGCGGTGGAGGTCGTTGATGAACCATCCGGCAGCCGATTCCGCCTCCATAAACCGCACGAACGCGCGCAGTTGCGGCTCGCTCATGTGATGCGCGACAAGGCTGGAAATGACGCAGTCGAAGCCGCCGCCTGCCTGCTCGGCATAATCGCCCGCGAGGTAGCTGATCGGCGCGCCCGGCGGGTGCGGGGCGCGCTCAGCAGCCGCCTTGCTGCGGGTGTTGAGGTCCACCCCGACAAGATCGGCGGACAGGCCCCGGCGCGCGGCCCAGGTGGCGATACGACGCAGCATGTCGCCATCGCCGAACCCAACATCGAGCAGGCGAAAATGGGTGCGGTTGCCCAGTGCGCGTTCGAGGAAGGCGAGGGTCGGGCGATAGGCGAACGTAAACCCGTTGACCTTGGCGAGATCGCCCAGCACGGCAAGATAGGTCCCGGCATCGAGCGCCGGGTCGTCCATCAGTTCCTCGGTCTGGCGCCGCTCAGCCAACATGGCCTTCGGTCCAGCCGAAACGCAGGCCTTCAAGCGCCAGCCCCGGCCCGAAAGCCATCGCCAGGCCCGAGGCGGGATGCTCCTCCATCAACCGCTTGAGCACGAACAGCACGGTGGCCGATGACATGTTGCCAAAATCCTGCAGCACCCCGCGCGAGGCGGCGAGCTTGTCCGAAGGAAGGTCGAGACCGCGTTCGACCGCATCGAGGATCGAGCGGCCTCCAGGATGAATCGCCCAGGCCTCAATCGCTTCCACCGGTTTGCCGCCGGTCAGCACTTGGGCAACCTTCGGATCGGCGAGCGCTTCGCCCAAACGGCCGGGCACTTCGCCCGACAGGGCCATCTCGAAGCCGATGTCGCCGATCGCCCAGGTAATCAGTTCGTGGCTTTCCTCCAGCGTCAGCGACACGCCGTCATCGAGCGCGAGGCCGGGTCCTTCGGCACTGACGATCGCGGCTGCGGCGCCGTCGGCGAATTGCGCCATCGCCAGCAGCCGTTCGAGCTTGGTCGAAGGCTGCAAGTGCAGGCTGCACAGCTCGACCGCGATTACCAGCACGCGCGCGGCCGGATCGGAACGGACGATGTGGCCGGCGCTGCGCAGGGCGGTGACCCCGGCATAACAGCCCATGAAACCGATCACGGTCCGCTCCACCGTGGGCAGCAGGCCAAGGCGGCGCGCCACCACCTGGTCGAGCCCGGGCGCCATGAAGCCGGTGCAACTGGCGAGCACGATGTGCGTGATGCGCTCCAGCCCGTCGAGTTGCTCGCACGCCTGCAGCGCCAGTTCGGGCGCCTTGGCCGCATAGACGGCCATGCGCGCGGCGGTGCCCGGCGGCTCGGGCGCGGCGTAGAAGCTGCCGTCGGCGAGCTGGGTGTCGTCATTCGACAGCACGGAGTAGCGATTGCCGATGCCCGAGCGGGTCAGCATCCGGTCGAGCAGGGCGCCTTCGCGGCTTTCGCCCAGTTGGCGCCGCGCCCACAGGGCGTAGCTGTCGTTACA
>JBDSDZ010000167.1:0-7156 GCA_039920345.1 Croceibacterium sp. | reverse complement strand
TTCGAAGAAGGGCTGCTCGAATATCCGCACTATACCCGACCTGTTGAATGGGAAGGGCGCACGATCCCTGAAGTGCTGCGATCGGGGGATCATGCGAGGATAGCCGCATGGCGTAAAGCCATGAGCGAATCCGACACACGGTCACGCAGGCCGGACCTTTGGGAGCGCCACGGTGGCGCTCGGGACCGACCTGCCTCTGGTGCGCGGCGTGACGATTAAGGAACCCAAGATGGGTCTTATCCAGGAACTCGAGGCCGAGGCCATCGAGGCTTTCAACCAGAGCAAGACGATTCCCGTATTCCGCCCCGGTGACACCGTACGCGTTGGCGTGCGCGTGGTCGAAGGCGAGCGTACCCGTGTGCAGAACTATGAAGGCGTCTGCATCGCGCGCTCCAACCGCGGCATCAACAGCAATTTCACCGTTCGCAAGATGAGCTTCGGCGAGGGCGTAGAACGCGTCTTCCCGCTCTATTCGCCGAACGTGGAGAGCATCGAAGTGGTTCGCCGCGGCATCGTCCGGCGCGCCAAGCTCTATTACCTGCGCGGCCTGACCGGTAAGCGCGCTCGCATCGCCGAGCGCCGCGACGTCCAGAAGGACAGCTGACGCAAATTACCGACTTCAGTCGGATTACAAAGGGCGCCCTGGCATGACCGCCGGGGCGCCCTTTTTCATGGGGTTCGCCGGATGAGCGTTTTCAACGACAGCAAGTCTGATCATCATGCACTAGGGCTCGGTGGGGCCTGGGCCATGGCAGTCGGCGGGATGATCGGCGGGGGCATCTTCTCGACCCTTGGGGTGGTTATCTCGGTCGCCGGCGAATGGGCCTGGCTCAGCTTCCTGATTGGCGGCGTGATCGCGTTTGCTACCGGCCAGAGCTATGCCGCGTTGACCGTGGAGCTGGACGAGCCCGGCGGTTCCTATGCGTTCCTTCGCTCGCTCGGCCTCAGGCGCAGCGCGCAAGTCGCGGCCTGGGTGCTGATCTTCGGCTACACCCTAACGGTGGCGGTCTACGCCTTCACGTTCGGCGCCTACCTGTCGCACGCGCTTGAGGGGCCGATCTGGCTCGCCCCGCTGGCCGCGGTGGCCTCGATCGTGATCCTGGCCGGCGTTAACCTGATGGGCGCGACCGAAGCGACGATGCTCGAACTGGTCGCGGTGTGGGGCAAGCTGGCGATCCTGCTCGGGCTTGCCGGGATCGGCCTGTGGCAATGGAACCCGCAGATGCTGGTGGCCGAAAGCGCCGAGCCAAGCTTCCTCGGCGCGATTGTCGGCACCGGGGTGGTGTTCATGGCTTACGAGGGTTTCCAGCTGCTCAGCTATGATTACCACGAGATGCGCGATGCCCAGCGCACGATCAGCCGCGCGATGCCGCTGGCTATCGGCGCCACAGTGGCGGTCTACGTCCTCGTCGCCCTAGGCACTCCGATGCTGACCGGGGCGCAGGCGCTGATCGATCACAAGGAAGTTGCGCTGGCCGAGGCGGGCCGCAACGCGCTCGGCGATTTCGGCTTCTATGCCGTCACCGTCGCGGCAGTGTTCTCGACCGCCTCGGCGATCAACGCCACGGTCTTTGCCACCGCGCGCCTTGCCAGCCTGGCGGGCGACGATGGACAGCTGCCGGCCTTCTTCGCCCTGCGCAATAAGGAACGTGTCCCGTGGGTCGGTACCCTGATCATTTCCGGCGCGGCGGCGGTGCTGGCGGTCATCGGCGGGATTGAAGGACTAGTCGAAGCTGGCAGCCTTGTATTCCTGCTGGTGTTCGCGCTGGTCAATGCGATCGCGCTGCAGCGCGGAACAGGACGGGCGTTGGTGAGCTGGGTCGGCCTGATCGGATCGGTCGCGGGCGCGCTGGTGCTGCTGTTGTATCTGCTGGGGGTGGTCTAGGCGGCCGATTCGCCGCTCTGCGCGCCTCCCAAGTCCACCCGAACGCGTGTATTATCAACTTAATACAGTTTTCGTTTGCACGCGGCGCAATCGCGCGTAACTTCCGCCCGCGCCGGGGTTTTCTTGCCGCCGGGGGGCGGTGTCCGGCGCAGGGGAACGGGCCATGGCCACGCAAGCGGCGACCAGTGAAATCGAGATAACCGCGCCTCCGGGCGAGCAGCTGATCATGGCGCCGGTGCGCGGCAAGGCGCGGATCGACGTGCTCGATATCCTGCGCGGGCTGGCGATCCTGTCGATCTTCTACATGAACCTGCCCGACATGGCGGGGCCGACCTGGGCCTCGATGAACGACCCGCGCACACTGGGCTGGACGCTGGCTGACCAGAATGCCTACGTCTTTATCAAGACCTTCCTGTCAGGCACGCAGCGGGGCTTGCTCGAAATGCTGTTCGGCGCCGGGATGCTGGTGATGTTCCGCAAGGCGATGGACGCCAGCGGGCCGGTCGGCGTGGCCGATATCTACATCCGCCGCAACTTGTGGCTGCTGTTCTTCGGGATGCTCGATGTCTACCTGCTGCTTTGGTACGGCGACATCATCCATGGCTATGCCTTGTGCGGGTTGGCGATTTTCCCGTTCCGGCGGCTGCGGCCGCGGACCCTGCTGATTATCGGACTGCTGTTCGCCTCGCTCAATCTCGTGGGCGGCGGCTTCCAGTATGGCCAGCGGATTTTAGATACGCGGCAAGTCGAACGGATCGAGGCGCAGCAGGCGTCAGGCCACGCCATCAGCGCCGATGATGGCAAGACGCTCAAGGACTGGAACGAGCGTAAGGCTAAGGTCGGCAAGCTCGACCCGCAGGAGCGCAAGCAGGCCGCAGAAGAGGTTACCGCCCGCGCCGGCAGCTTGTGGGACTACATGCAGTGGAACTGGGGGGTCTATTCCACCCTGATCGGCAGCGGCCTGCTGCTGTTCACGGTGATCGAAGCCACCAGCACCATGTTCATCGGCATGGCCCTGTTCAAGCTCGGTATCCTGCAGGGCGAGCGCACCACGCGGTTCTACTGGGCGATGCTGGCGCTGTGCTACGGCTTCGGAGTGATAGCGCGCTATGTCGCGGTTCACGAAGAGCTGGCGTTCGACCTCGCGCCCAAAATCGGCTGGGGCTTGCAGGAATATGCCCGCCTGGCGGTCACCGCGGGTCATATTGCGGCGGTCAACCTGGCGGTGCGGCTGGCCGGTGGGCGAACGCTGCTGGCCCCGTTCAAGGCCGCCGGGCAGCTCGCTTTCACGATCTATTTCCTGCAGCAGATCACCGGGCTTTACGTGATGTACTCGCCTGCCGGTTTGCACATGCCGTCGGCGCCGGGCTGGGCGCACATCCTGCTCTACGCCACCATCGTCAACGCCGTGCTGTTGGTTTTCGCCAACCTGTGGGTGCGCAACATCGGCATGGGCCCGATGGAATGGCTGTTGCGCTCGCTCGCCTATTGGAAGCGCCAGCCCCTGAAAGCGCCCGCTGGATAGCCGCGCTTGGCCTCAGCCCAGTTCGGCTTGATTGACTTATAGCTCTGCGCGCCTATCCGCTGCGCTCCCGTAAATCGTGGAGTTTGTGATGGGGTACCGGGTAGTTGTCGTTGGTGCGACGGGCAATGTGGGGCGCGAGATGCTCGCCATCCTGGCGGAGCGCGAATTTCCGATGGACGAAGTGGCGGCCGTGGCCAGCTCGCGTTCGACGGGAACCGAAGTCGAGCTCGGCGACACCGGCAAGATGCTCAAGTGCAGGAACATCGAACATTTCGACTTCGCCGGCTGGGACATTGCCCTATTCGCCGCCGGCAGCGCCGTATCGAAGGAATTCGCCCCCAAGGCGGCCGCGGCTGGCTGCGTGGTGATCGACAACGCCTCGCTCTACCGGATGGACCCGGACGTGCCGCTGGTGGTGCCCGAAGTGAACCCCGAGGCGGTCGACGGCTACAAGAAGCGCATGATCATTGCCAATCCGAACTGCTCGACCGCGCAGATGGTGGTGGCCTTAAAGCCGCTGCACGATGCCGCCACGATCAAGCGCGTGGTGGTCAGCACCTACCAGTCGGTTTCCGGCGCGGGCAAGGCGGGCATGGACGAGCTGTTCGAGCAGAGCCGCAACATCTTCGTCGGCGATCCGGCGGTGCCGCGTAAGTTTACCAAGCAGATCGCCTTCAACGTGATCCCGCATATCGACGATTTCCTGGACGATGGTTCGACCAAGGAAGAGTGGAAGATGGTGGTCGAGACGAAGAAGATCCTCGATCCCAAGATCAAGGTCAACGCCACCTGCGTGCGGGTGCCGGTGTTCGTCGGTCATTCCGAAGCGATCAACATCGAGTTCGAACGCGAGATTTCGGCTGAACAGGCGCAGGACATCCTGCGCGAGGCGCCTGGCGTGATGCTGATCGATAAGCGCGAAGACGGCGGCTATATCACCCCGATCGAGTGTGTCGGTGACGGGGCGACTTACATCAGCCGTGTGCGCGAGGATCCGACGGTCGAAAACGGCCTGACGCTGTGGTGCGTGAGCGATAACCTGCGCAAGGGCGCTGCGTTAAATGCCGTGCAGATAGCGGAGTTGCTTGGGCGGCGGCATTTGCAGCGCGGTTAATGAGCGCTCCATTGGCAGACCTGTGCTGGATCGCGGGCAGTTTCTACCGGGTTATCGGGGCCGACCGGGTTCACCAGGTCCTCGAGCCGCCCGTAACCGCTTCGGCCGGACGTTATCATCGGCCTGGCGAACCGGCTCTATATCTCAGCCGCGAGGCCGACTGGGCTGTCATTGCCATGGGCACGCATGTTGCGGGGGACCGGCGCGCACGCGTGGTCGTGCCGCTGCAACTCGACGGAGCATGGGTGTTCGATCAGCGTGATTCTGGGCTGCTGGAGCGCCATGGCCTGACGCTAGCCGATGCCATGGAGCCTTGGCTCCCGGCACTCGCCGAAGGACTCGATCCGCCATCATGGTGCCATGCCGCACGCGCCCGCACTATTGGCGCGCAAGGCATAACTGATCCGTCGCGCGGTATCGTGGGAGGCTGGCATCTGGCATTGTTTTGCTGGAACAAGCCGGGCTCGCCGCAGGTTCGGGTGGCGGGCGATCCGTTGTTGTTCGACTACACCGCGGCACGCGCACGCTGGCCGGCACCATCGGGCTGGCGCCCGGTGGACGTTGACGGACCATGCACAGCAGCCTCGCGGGTAGCGTTCAGTGCTCCGGCGGGCCCGCTCGCATTGGCCCGCCGCGGCTCTTGCGCATGATCAGCACCAGTGGCACCGACGCGAGGCTCATCCACATCATCAGGTAGAAATCGTCGACATACGCCACCATCGCGGCCTGGCGGGTCACCATCGCATCAACCAGCCTGAGCGCGGCGGCGCCGTACTGGCTGAACCGATCGAGCGTCGACAGGTCGATCACGTTCAGCATCGCCGGGGTGATATGGCCGGCAAGATCGCTGTGGCTGACCCGGGTGTTGTGGGTCAGCAGCGTGATCATGATCGAAATGCCGATCGACGAGCCGACGTTACGCGTGAGGTTGAGCAGGCTGGAACCATCGGTGCGCAGGCGCGGTGGCAGGGTGGCAAACGCCATGCCCTGTAGCGGGATGAAGACCATCCCGATGCCCAGGCCCTGGATGAAGCCCGACAGGATGATGTGATACCAGTCGACGTCGAGCGACCAGCCCTTCATCTGGAACAGCGAGAACGCGCCGATCAGGAACCCGGCGCCAACCATCCAGCGCGCATCGATGCCCTTGCGCATAGCGTAAGCGGACAGCTGCATGCTGATCAGCACGCCCACGCCGCGCGGCATCAAGGCCAGGCCGGTGTCCATCACGTCATACCCGAACAGGCCCTGCAGCATCGGCGGCAGCAGCGCCATGGTGGCGAACATGACCATTCCGATCACCACCATGAAGACCAGCGCGACAACAAAATTGACGTTGGCAAACAGACTGCGGTCGAACAGCGGATCCTTGGCCCCGGAAAAGTGGATGATTGCAATCCACACGCTCGTCAGGATCAGGAAGCCGTAGACGCAGATTTCGAACGAGTGGAACCAGTCTTGCTGGTTGCCCCGGTCGAGCAGCAATTGCAGGCAACTGAGCGCGATTGCGATCAGCGAGAAGCCGAACAAGTCGAATTTGCGTTTGACGATTGGTCGGCTGGGTAGCTCCGAAAGCATGATGGCAAGGCAGCCCAAACCCACCGGCACGTTAACGTAAAAGCACCACCGCCAGCTCCAGTTCTCGGTAATCCAGCCGCCGAGCACGGGGCCGAGGATGGGGCCGATCATCACGCCCATGCCCCACAACGCGATGATCTGCCCCTGTTTGCTGGGCCGGGTGGTGTCGAGCAGCGCGGCCTGGCTGAGCGGGGCTATGAACGCGCCTGCCACGCCCTGGAGCGCGCGGAAGGCGACCATCTGCGTGAGGTTTTGCGCCAGACCGCACATCATCGAGGCGATGACAAAGCCCGCGACCGACCAGATAAACAACTGGCGCGAGCCGATGCGGTCGGCCAGCCAGCCGGTGATCGGCATCGCGACTGCAGTAGCGATGATATAGCTCGTGAGGACCCAGCTGATCGTGTCGGGCGTGGCGCTGAGCGTCGATTGCATATGCGGGATCGCGACGTTGGCGATCGTGGTGTCGAGGACTTGCAGCAGGGTTGCGGCCATCACCCCGATGATCAGCAGCATCGGGTTTTCGACCGGGAGGAATGCCGCGTCGCCCGCCGGCGAGGGCTTGGCTATCGGCTGGCCGCGCCCACGAGCCGCGGCGGTCGCCATCGCCTCAGCGCTTCCTGCCGTCGGTGAAGACGGTCGCGTCGGCCGATAGTCCGGCAATCAGGGGCCGGGCGCTCCGTTCATCAATCGCGATCCGCACCGGCACGCGCTGGGTTACCTTGACCCAGTTACCGGTCGCGTTTTGCGCCGGTATCGCCGAAAATTCGGAGCCCGTGCCCGCGCCGATCGACGCGACATGGCCTTTCAGGACGACATCGGGATAAGCGTCAAACCGCACTTCTGCCGCCTGCCCCGGGTTCATGCTGGCGAGGTCGGTTTCCTTGAAGTTGGCTTCGACGTAGGAACTGGTGTCCGCAACGATGGTCAGCAGCGGCAGGCTGGTGACTGCCTGCTGGCCCTGTTGCAACCGGTCAGCCTGGGCCACGCGGCCGGCAATGGGGGCGCGGACTTCCGTCCGCCGCAGCGACAGTTCCGCTTCGGCTTTGCGGGC
>JBDSDZ010000166.1:0-4510 GCA_039920345.1 Croceibacterium sp. | reverse complement strand
CATGCTGCGGCGCGAAGAGACTTTGTCGCATACCGGTTCGATGGGATGAATGCGCAGCGGCTTTGACGAGCTGCGTCCGACCGGCCGCGCCGGAAAGCGCCAAGGAAGGGGGGTCTCGGCTTCAGTCTGCAAGGACGAGCCGGGAAATGAGGGATTGGATCGACGCGCTTCTGGGGGGTAGCGCGGAACTGGTCCAGCGAATTTCGTCACGCGAACGCCCGGGGTTACCCTCGGGCGTTTTGCGTTTCGGGGCAGATGTTTCGCGCTAGAGTGCTTCGTCGAGGACACGGGCGAAGCAGGCAATGATCACGCGCTGCGCGCCGGCGCTTTTCAGCGCCCGGACACAAGCGTCGGTCGTCGCGCCGCTGGTCATGACGTCATCCACCAGGACAACGCTGGCGCCTTTGATCGGCGTCCGCCGCGCCGGGTGCACGGCAATGGCGCCGGCCAGCGCCCGCTCGCGCGCCTTGCGGCCGAGACCACCGAGCATTGGAGTCGCTTTGCGCCGGACCAGTCCATCGACCAGCAGCCGCTGTCCGCGCAGCCGCGCAATCTCACGGGCGAGCAAGGCCGATTGGTTGAACCCGCGCCGCCAGAGCCGCCAGCGGTGCAGCGGCACCGGCACGACCAGCCACTCGCCGTCGAGTTGGGGCAAGCGCGCTGCCACCATGCGGGCGAGCATTGGCGCCAATGCAATCCGGCGGCCATGCTTGAACGCCAGTACCAGCTTGCGCGAACCGGTGTCGTAGAGCGTCCCGGCGGCAATGCCGTCGTGGCGCAGAGGATCGGCCAGGCACGGCGCGCAGATTGCGCCCTGGGCCACCGAATCCGCGCCAAACGGGCGCTGGCACCGCGCGCACGCCGGTTCTCCCGGAATGACCAGCTCGCCCCAGCATTCGCCGCACAAGCCGTCCTGGACCGCAATCGACGCGCCGCAAGACGGGCAGCGCGGCGGGAAGACCAGGTCCACCAGCGGGGCGAATGTGTCCATCACCGTCATCGCGGGCACAGTGGCGACTGCGGCGATTGCGGGCAAGCAGCCTTGCAGCAAGAGGCACCGCGCGGCAGGGGACGCTCATGAGTTCCGCCCCGCCGACCATATTTTCCCCGTCGCGACGCGCGGCTGCACGGGCGCGCTCGGTGGCGCTGCAGCGACGGCCAGGCGCCGCGCGGTTCCTGCTCGATGATATGGTCGAGGACGTGACCGAGCGGCTCGCGTTCCTGCGTCATGTGCCGGAGCGGGCGCTGGTTATGGGCGACTGGACCGGCGACTTGGCAGCCGAGCTGCGAAGCAAGGGAGCGGACGTTCTCGCTCCGATGGTGCTCGACGAGGAGCGACCCTTCCCCTTCGGCGACTTCGACTTCATCGCCAGCCTGGCCTCGCTCGACACGGTCAATGACCTGCCCGGCGCGCTGATCCATATCCGCAATGCGCTGCGGCCGGGCGGGCGAGCGATCGTCACGTTCGCCGGCGCGGGCAGCCTGCAGGCACTGCGCCGGATCATGCTCGAGGCCGATGGCGAGCGCCCGGCGGCGCGGGTCCATCCGCTGGTTGATGTCCGGGCCGGCGCGCAATTGCTCGAGCGGGCGAAATGGACCGACCCGGTGGCCGATGGCCACACCTTGCGGGTCGCCTACCGGTCGCTCGACCAGCTGGTGGCGGACTTACGGGCGCAGGGGCTGTCGAGCGTGCTGGCGTCTGCCGCGCCGCCACTCGGCAAGGCCGCGCTGGAGCGAGCGCGGGAGGCGTTTGCGGCGGCCGCCGATGCCGATGGGCGCGTGGTCGAGACGTTCGAGATCGTCACCCTGAGCGGGCGGCGTCACTTGCCGGATCGTAGCGCCGCCTGTGCCGCCGCCAATCGCGCGATCGGCACGCGGTAGGGCGACGCGCTGACGTAATCGAGGCCGACCGCCTCGCAGAACGCGATGCTCGCCGGATCGCCGCCATGTTCGCCGCATATGCCCAGCTTGATGTCTGCGCGCGTCGCCCTTCCGCGCTCCACCGCCAGCCTGATCAGTTGCCCCACGCCTTCGATGTCGAGGCTGACGAACGGGTCGCGCGGGTAGATCCCCTTGTCGACATACTCGCCCAGGAAACGCGACGCATCATCCCTCGATACGCCCAGCGCTGTCTGCGTCAAATCATTGGTGCCAAAAGAGAAGAACTTCGCCTCCTCAGCAATTTCGCCGGCCATCAGCGCCGCGCGCGGCAGTTCGATCATCGTCCCGACGAGGTAATCAAGCGTGCGGCCCTTCTCGGCAAATACCGTCGCCGCCGTGGCGTCAACCAGCGCTTTGAGGATCGCCAGTTCCTTGCGCGTCGCGACCAGCGGGATCATCACTTCGGGCACCACTGGCGCTCCGCCCTGCGCAGTCACATCGCACGCCGCCTCGAAGATCGCCCGGGCCTGCATCTCGTAGATCTCGGGATAGGTAATCCCCAACCGGCAGCCGCGATGGCCCAGCATCGGGTTGAATTCGTGCAGTTCGTCGGCCCGGCGCCTGAGCTGGTCCACGCGAAGCCCGGTCGCTTCGGCCAGATCGGCGAAGTCCTGTTCCTCGCTGGGCAGGAATTCGTGCAGCGGCGGGTCGAGCAGTCGGATGGTGCATGGCAGGCCCGCCATGGTGGTGAAAATCTCGGTGAAGTCCGCGCGCTGTTCGGGCAGCAGCTTGGCCAGGGCCTTGCGCCGCCCGGTTTCGTCTTCGGCCAGGATCATCTGCCGCACCGCGCTGATGCGGCCGGCGTCGAAGAACATGTGCTCGGTCCGGCACAGCCCGATACCCTCGGCCCCGAACGAGCGCGCCATGCGGCAATCGGCCGGGGTTTCGGCGTTGGTGCGCACGGCCATGCGGCGGTGGCGGTCGGCCCATTCCATCAGCACGCCAAAGTCGCCCGCCAGTTCGGGCTCGATCGTCGGCACTTCACCCAGCATGACCTCGCCGGTCGCGCCGTCGAGGGTGATCAAGTCGCCCTCGGCCAGTTGCTGCGACCCGATCCGCAGGGTGCGCGCCGCCAGATCGATCGACACCGCCGATGCGCCTGAGACGCACGGGCGGCCCATCCCGCGGGCGACGACCGCCGCATGGCTGGTCATCCCGCCGCGCGCGGTCAGCACGCCCTTGGCCGCGTGCATCCCGTGGATGTCTTCCGGGCTGGTCTCGACCCGTACCAGGATCACCTTTTCGCCCCGCGCCGCCCAGCTTTCGGCGGTATCGGCATCGAGCACGATCTTGCCGCTCGCCGCACCCGGGCTGGCCGGGAGGCCCCGCGCCAGCACGTTGCGCACGGCATTGGGGTCGAGCGTGGGGTGAAGTAACTGGTCGAGCGCCATGGGATCGACGCGCAGAATTGCGGTTTCCTCGTCGATCAGCCCCTCACCCGCCATATCGACCGCCATCTTGAGCGCGGCCTTGGCGGTGCGCTTGCCGCTGCGTGTCTGCAGCATCCACAGTTCGCCCTGCTGGACGGTGAATTCGATGTCCTGCATGTCGCGGTAATGCCGCTCGAGCAAGTCGAACACTTGCGCCAGCTCGCCGTAAGCAGCGGGCATCGCCTCTTCCATCGAAGGCGCGGCAGCACCGGCCTTCTCGCGCGCGGCGCGGGTCAGGTATTGCGGGGTGCGGATGCCGGCGACCACGTCTTCGCCCTGCGCGTTGACCAGCCATTCGCCGTAATAGGCGCGCTCGCCGGTCGAAGGATCGCGGGTGAAGGCGACCCCGGTGGCGCTGGTGTCGCCCATGTTGCCGAACACCATCGCCTGCACGTTGACCGCGGTGCCCCACCCGCCGGGAATGTCGTTCAACCGGCGATAAACCTTGGCGCGGTCTGAATCCCACGAATCGAACACCGCGGCGATCGCGCCCCACAGTTGCTCGTGCACATCCTGCGGGAACGGGCGGCCGAGCTCGGCTTCGACGAGGCCCATGTATTCACCCACCAGCGCGCGCCAGTCGCCCGCCTGCATCTCGGTATCGGCGAGGAAGCCCTGCCCTTCCTTGGCCACTTCGAGCGCTTCTTCGAACAACCCATGATCGAGCCCGAGGACGACGTCGGCGTACATCTGCACAAACCGGCGATAGCTATCCCACGCGAACCGCGCATCGCCCGAGGTGGCGGCCAGGCCCTCGACCGTGGCATCGTTGAGCCCGAGGTTGAGCACGGTGTCCATCATGCCCGGCATCGAAACGCGCGCGCCCGAGCGGACCGAGACCAGCAGCGGATCGGCCGCATCGCCGAAGCGCTTGCCGACAGCGGCTTCGATATGCGCCAGCGCCTTGGCAACTTCGGCCCGCAAGGCTTCCGAGAAATCCGCGCCTTCGGCCAGGTAGCGAACGCATTCTTCGGTGGTGATGGTGAAGCCGGGGGGAACCGGCAGGCCAATCTCGGCCATTTCGGCCAGGTTGGCGCCCTTGCCGCCGGTGACGGTCTTGTCCTTGGCGCGAGGGTCGCCCGACACCGCACTGCCGCCGAAGGGGTAGACTGACTGCATGTTTGCCCTCGCTTGCGCAG
>JBDSDZ010000165.1:0-5234 GCA_039920345.1 Croceibacterium sp. | reverse complement strand
AGGCGTGCGCTCGATCACCGACCTGATGGTCATGCCGGGCCTTATCAACCTCGACTTTGCGGACGTGCGCTCGGTCATGGGCGAAATGGGCAAGGCGATGATGGGTACCGGTGAAGGCGAAGGCCCGTCGCGCGCCCTCGACGCGGCCGAACGGGCTATCGCCAATCCGCTCCTCGACGGTGTGTCGATGCAGGGCGCCAAGGGCGTGATCATCTCGATCATCGGCGGCGAAGACATGAAGCTGCTCGAAGTTGACGAAGCGGCCAATCACATCCGCGAGCTGGTCGACCCAGAAGCCAACATTATCTGGGGCTCGGCGTTCAACCCGTCGCTCGAAGGCAAGATCCGCGTTTCGGTGGTCGCCACCGGAATTGAACAGAACGCCGACCAGATGCAATCCGCCGCCAGCCAGTCGCCGCTTGGCTTCGGCGGCGCCCGCGCCCCCAAGATGCCGGTCCTGCCGCGGCCGACCGAGGCCGAACTGGCGGAAGATGCCGTTTCGACTGGCGCGGCCGAATACGGTCAGCCCGCGCGTTTTGATGACGAGGAGGACGCTGACAGCAGCTACGCAGCGCCGCCAATGCCCGAACCTTATTCGGACGCTGAAGAAGAAGATGAAGGCGAAGAAGAGCTCGGCATCGCCGAACCGGCCGATGACCACGCTTTCGGTGCCGACCAGGACGATGGCTATGCTTCGCTCGCCGGAACCCGCATCGGACGCGATCTTGAGGCTGCCGCGGACGAAGAGTCCGACGAGTTGGACGAAGAGGAAGACGACAGCGAAGCGCTCGAACTGACCTTCGAGGCCGATGCCGAGGAAACCGGCGCGGGCGAAGGTAGCGATGAACTGCTGCTCGATTCCGGCAGCATGGCGGAGGCCGAAGATGCGGCTCCGACCAGCCGCCGCCGCGGAATCCTTGGGGCTGGAGCTGACGAGGAAGGCGACGATGCTGCTGGGGCGCCTGCGCGCCGTACTGCGCCCGCCGCCGCGCCGACCGGGGGCAGCACCTTGTTCGAACGCATGGCCAGCCTGTCGCGGGCAAGCTCAACCAACGAGGAAGACGAGGAAGAGGAAGAAAGCGGCGGAAGCTCGCTGCGAATTCCGCGCTTCCTCGGCCGTTCGAACAACCAGTAAGGTCATTAGCGTGCGGTTCAGCCGCGCCCGGATATGCGGCTCGCCATGATCTGCAACACACGACACGCAAGGTCGCGGATTGAGCGCCTGGCGGCTGGTTTGGCTCTCGCCGCGCTCATCCCCTGGTCTCCGCCAGTCCTTGCGCAGGGATTTGCCGTGGTGCAGGCCTTGCCCGATCCCAATACCCAGCGGTTGAATGAAGCATTGCGCACACTGTCGCGCGAACCCCGTTCGATAGAAGCACTGGTGGCAGCGGCGGACGCTTCGCTGGCACTCGACGATCTGACGTCGGCCACCGGGTTTATCCAGCGCGCAGAGGCAGTGCAGCCGAGCGACGGCCGGGTCCTCGCAGCGCGGGGGCAGTTGCTCGTGCGGATGCAGCAACCGGTTGCTGCGCTGCGGATGTTTGCCGCCGCTTCCCAGACGGGCGCGTTGACGGTGACGCACATCGCCGATCGGGGGCTGGCGTTCGACCTGATTGGCGACAACATCCACGCGCAGCAGGATTATGCCACGGTGCTCTCCGCCGGGGCCAACCCCGCCGTCTCGCAGAGACTGGCCGTCAGCCAGGCAATCGCTGGCGATCAGCGCGGCTCGGAAGCAACCTTGCTGCCAATGTTGCAGCACAATAACCTGGCAGCCTTCCGCACGCGCGCGTTTGCTTTGGCCATTCTCGGCAAGGCGGATGAAGCCGTGTCGATTGCCGACACCATGCTGCCCGACCGGCTGTCGAGCCGGATCGGCCCTTACTTGCGCTACATGCCCCGGCTGACCCGCGCGCAGCAGGCGGCGGCTGCCAACCTGGGCGTGTTCCCGCAGGCCGCGCAGATTGGCCGCGATGACCCGGCGATTGCAGCTTATTCGCCGCAACTCGGCGCGCCGGTGCCCGCTCGTACCGCAGACGCGCGGCTGATACCCTCGGGCGAGCCACTCGGCAGTCGGGGCGGTATTCCCCGGCGCGAGGACCTGCCGCCCCCGGTCGTGCGCGCCGCCGTGCAAGCGCCGACGCCTGTGCCTGCACTTGCTCCCGCACCTGCGCCCGCACCTGTTCAGGCCGCTGAGCTTCCGCCGGTCGCAGCGGTTCCGGTTCCAGCTGTCACCCGCGTAGCCGCTCCGCCGCCAGTCATTGCGGTGACCACGCCGCCTGCTCCTGCCGTGCCGCCGCCGCCTTCCGGGCTGGCCGAAGCGTTCGCCAATTTCACCCTGCCTGCCGCGCCTAACCCGGTCGCCGTCGCTTCGAATGCCGTCGCGGTGGACATCACCACGATCCAGCCGCGCCGTGAGGAGCCACCCGTGGTGCCCGCAGCCGCACCGCCGCCAGCGGCTACGACGCGCGCCGCAGCCCGCCCGGCGGTAGTGCGGCCGGTCATCCCGAGCCGGCAATGGGTCCAGGTGGCAACCGGGCGCGACACAAGTGCGCTGGAATTCGACTGGCGGCGCATCAAGCGCACGGCTGGGGGTGTGCTCGACCACGCAGAGCCGCACATTGCGGCATGGGGCCAGACCAATCGGCTTGTCGCAGGCCCCTTCGCGACCGCCCGCGAGGCCGATGACATGGTCAAGAAGCTGAAAGACAAGGACGTCGATTCCTTCCGTTTCACCAGCGCCCAGGGCGAAGACGTGAAGGCGCTCGATTGAGCAGGCGACGGGTCCGCTGTCCCGGGCTTTTGCACACCTTGCCAACAGGGTTATCGAGTTTTGCCCAGCCGCGAGATTAACCTCGATTGCCTAGCAGCCCCGCCGCGTCGCATGTGCTGCAAGGTCGCAAAGGGATGGGACGATTAATGATGAATGTCGCGCGCGAGCCGATCGAAGAAGGCGATGAATCGGCCCCGGTCGAAATGCTCGCCCAACTGTTCGAAGCCCACGGCTGGCCGTGCGAATTCGTCAACGAAGACGAGATCTGCGGCGAAATCCAAGGCAGCTGGACGACCTATCAGCTGCGCTGCATCTGGCGCGCCGAAGACCGCGTGCTGCAGCTCCTCTGCCTGCCCGAGATCCGCGTCCCCGATACCAAGAAGAAGGCGGCTTACGAGCTGCTCGCGCTGGTCAACGAACAGCTCTGGATCGGCCATTTCGATGTCTGGACCAACGGCGGCGTGCTGCTTTACCGGCATGGCTTGATGCTCGGCGCCGATGGCATGCTCAGCCTGTCGATGGCGCAGCTGGCGGTCGAAAGCGCCGTTGCCGAATGCGACCGCTTCTACCCCGCGTTCCAGTTCGTGCTGTGGGGCGACAAGAAGCCGCGCGATGCGCTCGATGCCGCGCTGGTTGACGCGGCGGGCGAGGCATAGACTTCGCCCGGCGGGTGCGGCACATCCAGCCAAATGGCCACTGACACGATCCTGATATTCGGCTGCGGCAACATGGCCGGCGCGATGCTTGACGGCTGGCTGCGAGCAGGGTTCGATCCGGCGCGGTTTACAGTTGTCAATCGAACCCCGCGCGATGTCCCCGCAGGCGTCCGCAGCCTTACCGCCGTGCCGGAAGGCGAGACATTCGAACTCGTCCTGCTCGGCGTAAAGCCGCAAATGCTGGCCGGGGTGAGCCCACAGGTCGAACCGCTCGCCGGACCGGGCACCACGGTTATGTCCATCCTTGCCGGGGTCGAACTGGCTGTCCTTGAAGGACATTTTCCGCGCGCAGGAGGGATTGCGCGGGTCATGCCCAACCTTGCCGTGGCGCTCGGCAAGTCGCCGATCGCGGTCGCGGCGAGCAAGCTGGACGCTAGCGGCCGCGCGGCGGTGATTGACTTGCTCGCGCCCCTTGGAACGCCGGAATGGGTCGATGAAGCCGCGTTTGATCTGGTCACCGCGCTGGCGGGCTCCGGCCCGGCGTTCGTTTATCGCTTCATCGATGCGCTGTCCGCGGCGGCGACCGAGCTGGGCTTGCCGCAAGAGCAGGCCCAACGCTTGGCATTGGCGATGGTCGAGGGCGCGGCGGCGCTGGCGGCTGCTTCCGAGCACGATCCGGCGGAGCTGGCACGCCGGGTGGCGAGCCCGGGCGGGGTAACGCAGGCGGGGCTCGACGTGCTCGACAGCGGCGGCTTGCGAGCCCTGGTGGGCAATACCCTGCGGGCGGCGCGCGATCGCAGCGCCGAAATGGCGGCCGAAGCGCGCCGCAAGGGTTAACCGCCGAAGTCCGGTTTTCCTTGAATAAATCGCCCGGCATCGCGATATTGCATGGACCGGCTTGTCGTCGCTCGGCGCCGGAAAGGAGTTTGAAATGGCCAATTGGAACGATCCCCAGCCCCCGCGGACCGATTTCCGGACCGGCACTGGGTCAGTCGGTGCTTTCGGGACCAGTGCGGACACGCTCGACGTGGGCCTGCGCAAACACATGCTGTCGATCTACAACTACATGACGTCGGGCGTGCTGCTGACGGGTTTGGTGGCCATGCTGACCGCCAGCACCGGCCTGGTTTACGCGCTAACGGCGGGTCCGCTGCTGTGGGTGGTGATGCTGTCGCCACTGGCGATCGTGTTCGCGATGAGCTTTGGTGCCAATCGTTTTTCCGTCGGTACGCTTCGGGCTATGTTCTGGGGCTTCGCGGTCCTGATGGGCCTGTCGTTGTCAACGATCTTCCTAGTCTACACCAACAGCTCGATCGCGGTGACGTTCTTCGCCACAGCCGCCGCCTTCGCGGGGCTCAGCCTGGTGGGCTACACCACCAAGAAAGATCTGTCCGCGATGGGCAGCTTCCTGATCATGGGCGTATTCGGCCTGATCGCGGCGATGCTGCTGAACCTTTGGCTTAAATCGCCCAGCCTGATGTGGGCCATCAGCTCGCTTGGTGTGCTGATCTTCGCAGGCCTTACGGCCTACGATACGCAGCGGCTGAAGAAGCAGTATGCGCATCTGCGCGGGACTGACTTTGCCGGCAAGGCCGTGGTCCTTGGCGCGCTCAGCCTGTACCTCGACTTCATCAACATGTTCATGTTCCTGCTGCGTTTCATGGGTTCCAGCCGAAGCTGAACGCATATCCGATTCGCTTCATCGTGCCCGGCGTGCAGAACTGCACGCCGGGCATTTTCTTTGTTGCGCCAACACGATAGGCTGCCTGCTTAATCCGCGCGCAAGGCGCGGGCAGGCATCGTCA